>NZ_BAABBP010000011.1:0-118305 GCF_039538025.1 Comamonas faecalis | reverse complement strand
ACTCAAAACGGCGCCACTCTTCGTTGCGCTCCTTGCCCAGACACCCAGTCTGGGCTGCGTCGCACGTCTCGATTGACGCCGTTTTGAGTATGTTCGCACCGCCAAAAATAGCGTTAACAGGCCCTACCTACAGCGTACCTACAGCGCGCCCGGCGGCGCATCGACCGGCTGGAACACGCCTTCGGCGCTGAGCTTGTCGATCATGCGCCGCGTCATCGACTGCGTGCTGCCATCGGGCGCGGTGAACAAAAACAGCGTGTTGCGCGGACTGCTCCAGGTCAGGCGCGTCAGCACCAGCCCCTGGCTGGTGCCGATCTGCACCCACTGGCCCAGCGGCAGGTCGTAGTGGCGCGGCTCGGCCGGCGCGGCGTCGGCCGCTGGCGCGGCCTCCAGATCCTTGAGCTCGGGCGGGTCGATCAACTGCGGCAGCCGCTCCAGGTTGTCCGCGTCCAGCAGCGGCTCATGCCGAGGCGGCGGCTCGGGCTCGGCCGGTGACTGCACGGGCAATGGCTCAGGCGCAGCCTGCGCCACGGGTTTCTCCGCAGACTCCGGGCCGGCCTGCGGCGCGTCGCCGCCGATGTCCAGATCCACTCCCGTGACCGGCCCGGCCTGCAGGTCGCCGTCGTCGGGCACCTCGCCCGTGGCCGGCGCCGAGGCATAGACCTGGGCCTGGCGCTGCAGCTGCGACAGGTAGCCGAGCATGCGCGAGACGCCCTCTTCGGGGTAGTCGATGCTGCGCAGGCCGTCGCGGATCACGCTGCGCATCTGCAGCAGCGCCGCCGCCAGCGGCCGCGGCTGGGCGCGCAGCTGCTCGGGCTGGGCGCAGCGCAGCAGCGTGGGCACCAGAGCGATATAGCCCTGCGGGTCGGGCGACTGCGCGTCGCCGCTGCGAATGTGCGCGACCACGTCGGCCCAGGGGCCGGTGATGAAGGCCTGCAGCGTGAGGGGCACGCGCTCGAAGTCGGCCAGGCGGCGCAGGTCGGCGGCCACCTGCTCGGCCAGCACCTGGCGCTGCTGCAACTGCTCGCGGTCGAGCTGCTGGTGCTCGTAATGGCTCCAGGCCTTCTCCAGCGCCTGCAGCACGCGCGCAAACGGCTTGGCGCTGCGCGTGTCGCTGGTGGCCAGGTAGGCCACCGCCTTGTTCACGACGTGGATGAAGCGCCGCCAGCCCGCGGCGTCCTCGCTGGCGTACTGCAGGCTGCGCTGCGTCATCTCGTCGAGCAGTTGGCGCGCCGGGTGCGCGGGATTGCTGAAAAAGCCCGAGTCGTAACGCACCAGTTGCTGCAAAGCGGGTTCGAGCTTTTGCACCGCGCGCTGCATGGGCACCAGCAGGCGCGTGTCGTGGCTGATATTGTCGACCATGCGCGCGACGACGTCGTGCGACGCCTGACCTTGCTGCCCCCCCGTGCCCGCGGAAAGCCCCCCGGGCAGGCTTGCCTGCCAGTAGCTGGCAGCGACGCCAGAGACCGGGCTGGTGCGGCCGGCCGCGCCGCCGTGGGCCGCCGCGCCATAGGACGATCCGCCCGGGTGCGCGGCGCGGCCCGTGCCTGCGCGGCCCATGGCCGGTGCCTGCCAGTCGGCGGCAAAGGGGTCGCCGCCGGCGGCCAGCATCTGGCGCAGCATGCCGGCGGTGAGCATGTCCTCGTCGACCGCCGCACCCGCGCCATAGCCGCCGTAGCCGCCATGGCCTGCTCCATGGCCTGTATAGCCTGCGGCGTAGGCGCTGTCGCCCACTGCCCCGTGGCCGCTGCTGTGGCCAAAGACCGGTGCGGGGCCCGAGGGCAGGTAGCCGCCGCCCAGGTGGCTGCTGCCATAGCCGACGGTGTAGGCGCCCGCGCCGGGCTGCGCGCGGGCGTAGCCCACGGGCTCGACGCCGTGCTCGCGCAGGCTTTGCGCTGCCTGGCGGTAGGTCTGCACCAGCTGGCGGCCCAGCTGGTCGCGCAGGGTGTTCATCCACAGCTGGCGCACCTCGGCGGACACGCCGGTGGCGGCAATGACTTGCTGCAGCGCGCGGATGTAGTTCTCCGGGCGCAGCGGGTTGCCTTCGGGCTGCACGTGTTGCAGGCCCTGGGCGGCGCTGACCAGCGCGTCGAGCTCGGGCAGCGCGACCTCGGTAGCCAGCGTCACCGCCTGCTGCGCGCGCGCCAGCTCGACGTGTGCCAGCACGTCGGCATCGTCCATCAGCACCAGTTCATCGAGGTCGACGCTGCCGCGCTGCCCCTGCTGGGCACGCGCCTGCGACGGGCCTTCGGCAAAAATCTCCAGCAGCGCCGTTGGAAAGTCCTTGCGCAGCTTCGCCTCGTGCTGGCCGAGCAGGCGCTGGCCGTCGCTCAGCAGGTCGCGCCGCTGCAGGTCGCGCACCGTCGCCTCTTCCTGCAGCAGTGTGCTGCGCGTGGCCTCTATCAGCAGGCCCAGCATGGCGTCGCTGTCCTGTATGGCCTTGACCACACAGGCGCGAAAAACCGATCGGGCACGGGTTGCAGACAGGGCCATGGCGCAGGACGCGGGAGATAGGCTGGGAAACGGGCGGGTTCGAGCCGCCCAATACTACTACCGGACCCGCCCTTACTTGAGCGCCTTGTAGCGCATGCGCTTGGGCGCCGCGCCCTCGGCGCCCAGGCGCTTCTTCTTGTCGGCCTCGTACTCCTGGTAGTTGCCGTCGAAGAACACCCACTGGCTGTCGCCCTCGGCGGCCAGGATATGCGTGGCGATGCGGTCGAGGAACCAGCGGTCGTGGGAAATCACCAGCACCGTGCCGGCGTATTCCAAGAGCGCGTCTTCCAGCGCGCGCAGGGTTTCCACGTCCAGGTCGTTCGAGGGTTCGTCCAGCAGCAGCACGTTGCCGCCCTGGATCAGCGTCTTGGCCAGGTGCAGGCGCCCGCGCTCGCCGCCCGAGAGGTTGCCGACCTTCTTCTGCTGGTCCTGGCCGTTGAAGTTGAAGCGGCCCGCGTAAGCGCGCGAGGCCATCTGGAACTTGCCGACGTTGATGATGTCCAGCCCGCCCGAGATGTCCTCCCACACCGTCTTGTCGTTGGCCAGCGCATCGCGCGACTGGTCGACGTAGGCCATCTTGACGGTCTGGCCGACGATGACCTGACCGCTGTCGGGCTGCTCCTTGCCGGCGATCATCTTGAACAGCGTCGATTTACCGGCACCGTTCGGGCCGATGATGCCGACGATGGCACCCGCCGGGATGTTCATGCTCAGGTTGTCGATCAGCACGCGGTCGCCAAAGCTCTTGGTCACGCCATGGAACTCGATCACCTGCGTGCCCAGCCGCTCGGCCACGGGGATGAAGATTTCCTGCGTCTCGTTGCGGCGCTGGTATTCGTAGTCGGACAGTTCCTCGAAGCGCGCGATACGGGCCTTCGATTTGGCCTGGCGCCCCTTGGCGTTCTGGCGCACCCACTCCAGCTCCTTCTTCAGCGCCTTGGCGCGCGCCTCCTCGCCCTTTTGCTCCGACTCCAGGCGGGCCTGCTTCTGCAGCAGCCACTCGGTGTAGTTGCCCTTGTAGGGAATGCCGTGGCCGCGGTCGAGCTCCAGAATCCACTCGGCAGCGTTGTCCAGGAAGTAGCGGTCGTGGGTGATGGCCACGACGGTGCCGGGAAAGCGGTGCAAAAACTGCTCCAGCCACTCGACCGACTCGGCATCCAGGTGGTTGGTCGGCTCGTCGAGCAACAGCATGTCGGGCTTGGACAGCAGCAGCTGGCACAGCGCCACGCGGCGCTTCTCGCCGCCCGACAGCTTGCCGATCACCGCCTCCCAGGGCGGCAGGCGCAGCGCGTCGGCGGCAATCTCCAGCTGGTGCTCGCTGTCGGTGCCGGCGGCGGCAATGATGGCCTCGAGCTTGGCCTGCTCGGCGGCCAGCGCGTCGAAGTCGGCGTCTTCCTCGGCGTAGGCGGCGTAGACCTCGTCCAGGCGCGCGCGGGCGTTGTTCACCTCGGCCATCGCCTCCTCCACCGCCTCGCGCACCGTGTGCTCGGGGTTGAGCTGGGGCTCCTGCGGCAGGTAGCCGATCGAGAGGCCCGGCATGGGAATGGCCTCGCCTTCGATCTCCTTGTCGATGCCGGCCATGATCTTCAAGAGCGAGGACTTGCCCGAGCCGTTCAGGCCGAGCACGCCGATCTTGGCGCCGGGGAAAAAGGACAGCGAAATGTCTTTCAAGATCTGGCGCTTCGGGGGCACCGTCTTGGAGACGCGGTTCATCGAGAAAACGTACTGGGCCATGGATTTTTTACAACAACTGTCAAACAAAAAGACGCCCCCTGGGGCGCTCGCAACCGTCGATTATCGGTGCATGCGACAATAGCGGGCGTTTCGGGCTCCAGTTGCCCGGGGCATCAGCATTGATGCTGGGGACGACGGAAAGCATTTTCCCGGCTCCCACCCATTGAAATCCATCTGCCTTCCGAACTGGCTCGGCGGCTTCGCAAGAAGCGCCACGACAGGCCGATACCCAGCAAACCCAGCGCCCCGGATGGGCGCATCTGCACACACATGAACTTTGAAGAACTGAAGCTGGCACCGGCGATCCTGCAAGCCGTGCGCGAACTCGGCTATACCGCCCCCACTCCCATTCAGGCCCAGGCCATCCCGGCCGTCCTGGCAGGCCACGACCTGCTCGCCGGCGCACAGACCGGCACCGGCAAGACCGCCGCCTTCACGCTGCCCATGCTGCAGCGCCTGAGTGAAAGCGCCGCCCCCGGCAGCAAGCACATCCGCGCCCTGGTGCTCACGCCCACGCGCGAACTGGCCGCGCAGGTCGAGGAGTCGGTGCGCACCTATGCCAAGCACCTGGACATCCGCTCCACCGTCATCTTCGGCGGCGTCGGCATGAACCCGCAGATCGAGCGCATCCGCCGCGGCGTGGACGTGCTCGTGGCCACGCCCGGGCGCCTCTTGGACCTGCAGCAGCAGGGCTACATGGACCTGTCGCAGGTCGAGATCCTGGTGCTCGACGAAGCCGACCGCATGCTCGACATGGGCTTCATCCACGACGTCAAGAAGGTGCTGGCGCTGCTGCCCAAAAGCAAGCAAAGCCTGCTGTTCTCGGCCACCTTCAGCGACGAGATCCGCGACCTGGCCGGCCACCTGCTGAACAACCCGCAAAGCATCCAGGTCACGCCGCGCAACACCACGGTGCAGCGCATCAGCCAGGTCATCCACCCGGTGGGCCGCGCCAAGAAGAAGCAGGTGCTGCTGCACATCATCCAGCAGCACGACTGGAGCCAGGTGCTGGTGTTCACGCGCACCAAGTTCGGCGCCAACAACGTCGCCGACTTCCTGACCAAGAACGGCGTCAGCGCCATGGCGCTGCACGGCAACAAGAGCCAGAGCGCGCGCACCCAGGCGCTCGAAGGCTTCAAGACCGGCCAGATCCGTGCGCTGGTCGCCACCGACATCGCGGCGCGCGGCATCGACATCGACGATCTGCCGCACGTCGTCAACTACGAGATCCCCAACATCCCCGAGGACTACGTGCACCGCATCGGCCGCACCGGCCGCGCCGGCCGCGAGGGCCACGCCGTCAGCCTGGTGTGCATGGACGAAGAGGGCTTCATGATGGAGATCGAGCGCTTCACCAAGCAGGAGATTCCGGTGCAGGTCATCGAAGGCTTCGGCCCCGACGAGGGCGAGCAGGCCGAGCCCATCGCCATGGGCCGCCAGACCCTGTGGGGCGGCGCCGGCAGGCCGCCCAGCCGCGAAGTCATGCAGGCCGCGGCCAAGGCTGCGCGCCAGGAGATGGTCGAGCGCATCCGCGCCAACAAGACGCCCCAGGGCGGCAACGGACGCGGCGCGCGCAAGAGCCACGGCAACGGCGCAGCCGCCGAGCCCGGCCAGCGCAGCGGCGAGCGTGACGGCGACCGCGGCCGCCAGCGCCCCAACCCGGCGCGCGCCCAGCAGCAGCACGGCCACGGCCACGGCGGCCAGCGCCACGGCGGCCAGCGCCAGCGCAGCGGCCAGGCCCCACAGCGCCACGGCCAGCGCCAGGACGACAGCCAGCCGCGCGGCGAAAACGCCCACCTGGGCACGCAGGCAGGCTTTGGCCTGGGGCCGCGCGGCAGCGGCACGCGCGGCGGCGGCCAGCCCGACCCGATGCGCACCAGCGTCGACATGATGAGCGACCGCGCACGCCGCGGCGGCGGTGGCGGCCAGCGCCGCCCGCGTGGCGGCGGCGGCTTCGGCCGCTGAACCCTCGCACACCGGCGGCCCCTGGCGGGCCGCCGGCCCGCCCGGTACGCGGCCGCGCACCAGCGCCGCACGACACCGTCCAAGGAAACCACCAACCCACACGCCGTACACGATGCCGACGTCCCACCGCCCCCACGCCCAATCCTGCCCCGCTCCCACCCGGCACCGATGGTCACTGGCCGCCGTGGCACTGTCGGCCAGCCTGCTGGCCGCATGCACCAGCACCCCGCTGCCGCCCTGGCCCCAGTCCACGGACAGCACGCAAGCGGGCGGCCCGGCGCTGGATGCAGGCGCCGGCACGGCGCAGCCCAATGGCAATGGCGCGCCCGCCCTGGAAGCCGGTGCGCAAACCACGCCCGTGGCCACGTCCGCGCTGCAGTCGGGCAGCACCGACGACCAGGGCAACGCCCTGCCCTATGGCAGCGCGGTCGCGGCGCGCTTTGCCGCGCCCGCGGTGCACTACGACACACCCGGCCTGCAAGCCAACCGCCGCGCGTTCACGACGAATGCCGAGCTGTCGCAATGGCTGACCGACCTGGCCGCCCAGGCGCAAGGCGGCACTCGTGCGCAGCTGCTCAACCTGGGACTGTCGCAGCGCGGCTCAGCGCTGCAGGCGCTGGTGCTGACGCAGGAAGCCAGCGCCAGCGCGGCCGCGCTGCAGGCCAGCCAGCGCCCGACGGTGCTGCTGGTCGGCCAGCAGCATGGCGATGAGCCTGCCAGCGCCGAGGCGCTGCTGGTCATTGCGCGCGAGCTGGCGCAAGGCCTGCTGGAGCCGCTGCTGGCGCGCATCAACGTCATCGTCGTACCGCGCGCCAACCCCGACGGCGCCGAGGGCGGCGAGCACGCCACCGCCGACGGCACCGATCTGGACCGCGACCACCTGCTGCTGGCCACGCCCGAGGCGCGCGCGCTGGCCCGGCTGGCCGACGACTACGGCCCGGCCATCGTCGTCGACGCACACGAATACCCTGCGATGGGCCGCTTTGCCGAGATCTTTGGTGCTGCCCCGCGCGAGGATCTGCTGGTCGACGGCGCCACCGTCGCCAACGAGCCCGAATTCCTGCACAAGGCCACGCGCGAATGGCTGATCGAGCCGATGCAGCAGGCGCTGCAGTCCGCCGCGCTGCGCGCCGGCCCGTACTGGCGCGCCAGCGCCCAGGCGGGCGACCCGCACCTGCTCGCCGGCAGCACGCGCGCCGATGCGCTGCGCAACGCCAGCGCGCTCAAGACCGCAGCCAGCCTGGCCATCCACTCGCACGGCTCCGACCTGGGCCGCGCCGAGCTGCAGCGGCGCGTGCACGCCCAGGTCACCGCACTGTCCAGCGTGCTGCACTCGGCCATGCAGCGCGCCGAAGACCTGGCCAAGGTGCGCACCTACGTCGAGCGCAACACCGCCGCGCAGGCCTGCCACGGCCAGGCCGTGATTGCCGCGGCGCCAACGACGGCGCAGCGCGAACTGCTGGCGCTGGACCTGGCCACCGGCGAGGATCGCGCGCTGCAGCTGCCCTGGGACGGCGCGCCGCTGCGCGCGCTGCACGAGCGCCCGCAGGCCTGCGGCTACTGGCTGGCGGCCGACGCCCGCGACGCCGCGCAGCGCCTGCGCACGCTGGGCCTGCAGGTCATGCGCGTGGCCGAGAACGGATCGGTGCTGGTCGACAGCTGGCGCGCGCTGCCCGCCGGCCACCTGCCGCTGACCGCGCAAAGCCAGCCGCAGGACGCACCCGCGCAGCTGGATCTGGTGCGCAACGCCATCGACGTTCCCGCCGGCAGCTACTACCTGCCGCTGAACCAGCCGCTGGCCTGGCTGGCGGTCGCCGCGCTCGAAGCCGACGCGCCATCCAGCTACCTCTCCCGCCACCTGCTGCCCGACCTGGCAGCCAGCGCCCGCGTCATGGGGCCGACGTCGCTGATCTTCGAGGGCAGCGACTGATTCCATTTTTCAATCAATCGGGTACGCGAAGGCGCAGCGCAGACAGTGCTGCAGCAAGGCAAGCGAAGCCGACAAAGTAACCGTTTGATTTCAAAATGGAATGAGAGCGTGCTTACGGTCTCATTCCATTTCTATATCGATCGAGTACGCGAAGGTGAAGCGCAGACAGTGCTGCAGCACGGCAAGCGAAGCCGACAAAGTAATCGGTTGATATAGAAATGGAATCAGGCCGACGCAAAGCGCAGCACGCGCTGTACGGCAATCATCACGATGGATGCGTGGTCTTCCTCGGGAAACAGGCGAAACACCACGCGCCCGCTTCCCAGCCATGCGGCCAGCTCGTCCGCCAGCGCACGCGCACTGGCCACCATGTGGCGCTGCGCGCGCCGCTCCACAAGCTGCTCGTAGCCGGGGTGGCGGCGCTGCCAGGGCGGCACCGCGTCCTCCCATTCGCCTGCGGCCATGAATACGCGCGGGGCATCAGCTACCGCAGCGCGCGCCGAAGGCCCGAGCGCCGCGGTCAGCTCAGCGCGCAAGCCGGCCTCGTCCCACCAGATCGACGGGCTGATGGCCGCCCAGGTGCGAAAGGCGCCGGGCCGCGCTGCCAGCGCCTGCAGCACGAAGTGGCCTGCCAGCGAATGGCCGAACAGCGTCTGGCGCGCGCCGTCCAGCGGCAACTCGCGGCGCAGCTGCGGCGCCAGCTCATCCAGGATGAAGGCCAGAAAGGCCGGCGCACCGCCGACGGCGTCGGCCACGACTTCGTGCGCAGGCTGGCCCATCGTGAAGTCGCGCCGCCGGTCGGCCTCCATAAACAGCTCGTCGCCATCGTGCGCAATGCCGATCACCGCGGCCGGGTGGATGCCGGTCGCATCGGGGCGGCGGCTGGAGCGGCGCAGCGCCTCGACGAAGGTGCCGAACAGCGCGTTGGCATCCAGCACGTAGAAGGCAGGAAAGCCGCCAGGCGGCGGCGTGCCGGGCGGCAGCCAGATGCTGACGCGGTACTGCACGCCGCTGGCCGCGCGCAGGCGCCGCACCTGGGTGCCGGGCCAGGTCAGCGGCGGCCAGGCCTCGCCCGGGCCTGGCGCATCCTGGAAAGTCGTTGGCGTCGCGCCGTTCATGCCGCAGCGCTCTCGGCGTGCAGCACGTCGTCGACCATGATTTGCAGGCTGCCGCGCGAGCAGTGCTCGACGCGAGCCTGCACGCCATAGACGCGCGCCAGCGTCTCTGCCGTGATGGCCTGCACCGGCGTGCCGGTGGCAACGATCGCGCCCTGGGCCAGCATGACGATGCCGTCCGACCAGCGCGCGGCAATCTGCAGGTCGTGCAGCACCATGATGGCAATCATCCCGCGCTCGCGCGCCAGCTCGTGCACCAGGCGCATCACGCGCAGCTGGTGGTGCAGGTCCAACGCGCTGATCGGCTCGTCGAGCAGCAGCACGCGCGGCTCGCGCACCAGCGACTGCGCCAGCGCGACCAGCTGGCGCTGGCCGCCCGAGAGCCGATCCAGCCCTTCGAGCGCCAGATGCAGAATGCCCACGCGCTCCAGGATGGCGACTGCGCGCTGCTCGCTGGCGGCATGGGTGTCGCGCGCCGGGTCGCCCGTGGACGAGGCGCGCAGCGCTCCCAGCACGCTTTCGAGCACCGACAGCGCCACGCCCTGCGGCAGGGTCTGCGGCATATAGGTCACGCGCTTGGCGTGCTCGGCCAGCGACAGGCCGATCAGCTCCTGAGCGCCCAGCCTGACCGAGCCCGTGGCCGGCTGCAGGCCGGCCAGCGCGCGCATCAGCGTGCTCTTGCCGGCAGCGTTGGGGCCGAGCAGCGAGTGCACCTCGCCGGGGCGAAACTCGGGCAGGTCGACGCCGGCGATGATCGGGCGGCCCCGGTAGCCGGTGGCCAGGCCGCGCACCTTGAGCGCGGCGTCCCGTTCGATTGGAGCAGCCACTGCGGTCATGCACGCCCCTGCTGGCGGAAGATGAGGAACAGGAACACCGGCACGCCGACGATGGCGGTGACGATGCCCACCGGCATCAGCGCGCCCGGCACCAGCGTCTTGCTGGCGGCCGAGGCCAGCGACATGATGAGCGAGCCGCACAGCAGGCTGGCCGGCAGCAGAAAGCGGTGATCCTCGCCCAGCAGCATGCGCGCCATGTGCGGCCCCACCAGGCCGATGAAGCCGATGGTGCCGGCAAACGCCACCGAGGTGGCGGCCAGCAGGCTGACCCGCACCAGCGCGAAAAAGCGCAGCCGCCCCACGTCCACGCCAAAGCTGCGCGCGCGATCCTCGCCCAGGCGCAGCGAGGTCATCTGCCCCGCCGACACCAGCGACAGCGGCGTCACCACGCCCAGCACGACGGCCAGCACCGCAACGTGCTGCCAGGTGGCGCGCGACAGCGACCCCATGCTCCAGAACACCAGCTGCTGCAGCGCCTCCTGCGACGACAGAAACTGCACCAGCGCGACCAGCGCGTTGAACGCGAACACCAGCGCAATGCCCAGCAGCACCACGGTCTCCACGCCGCCGCTGCGCCGCCTGGCCATGGCCTGCAGCAGCAGCACCGAGCCGAAGGCGAAAACGAAGGCGTTGAGCGGCACCATCCACTCGGCGGAGACGAAAGGCAGGCTCAGGCCCAGCACGATGGCCAGCGCCGCGCCGAACGACGCTGCCGACGACACACCCAGCGTGAACGGGCTGGCCAGCGGGTTGTTCAGGATGGTCTGCATCTCGGCGCCGGCCAGCGCCAGCGCCGCGCCCACCAGCACCGCCATCAGCGCATAGGGCAGGCGCACCTGCCAGATGATGGCCAGCTGCGGTGCAGACAGCGCGCCGCCCTCGCCGTGCAGGCCCAGCAGGCCGCCCAGCACCTGGCCGGGCGTCAGCGACGAAGGGCCGGTCACCAGGTCGAGCACGAAGGCGCACACGCACAGCAACGCCAGTACGGCGACGATGAGCACGCGCCGCGCCACCAGGCGGCGGTAGCCGGCCAGCACCGCCTCGGCGCGTACCGGTGCGCCTGCGGTGCGCGCGGGCGAGGCTGCGCTCATTTCAGGCTCACCCAGCCCGCGCCCTCGTAGGGCACGGCCAGGAATTTCTGGTTGATCTCGGCCAGCGTCCTGGCGGGGTCGATGCCGCCGAACAGCTCGGGGTGGATCCAGGTGGCAAAGGCCTCGATGGCCACGATGTCGATGGGCGAGTTGATCAGCTGGTGCGCCAGCCCGTAGGCGTGGCCGGTCTTGACTGCGGTGAGCTGGGCAATGCCCTGGCGCCGCGCAATGGCCGCCAGCGAGGCGCGCGCGCGCGCCTCGTCATAACCCGCGCCCAGCACCAGGCCGCCGGCCTTTTCCAGGTGCGCGCCGCCGGTGGCGATGTAGATCTTGGGGTCGCGCGAGATCACGTATTCGATGTTGAGCTTGCCCGTGGCGCTCTTGAGCACGTCGGCCCCGATGTTGTGGCCACCGACGGCGTCGATGTAGTCGCCCATGTTGCCCTTGCCCGGCGAGTTGCAGCAGTCGTTGGTCATGCCGGCGTGCGCTTCGAGGAACACCGTCGGGCGCTGGTCGGGCGCGATCTTGGCGACGCGCTCGGCAATCCTGTCCATGTGCTGGCGGCGAAAGGCGATGAAGGCGTCGGCCCGCGCCTGCGCGCCGGTCAGCTCGCCAAGAATGCGCAGACTGCGCTCCTGGTTCTTGAACGGGTTGTTGAAGAAGTCGATGAACACCACCGCAATGCCCGCGGCCTGCAGTTGGGCGACCTGCGTGTCGCTGGGGCCGCTGTCCAGCGACACCACGGCCACGTCGGGCGCGGCGGACAGCACCGATTCGAGATTGAAGCTGCCGGCCGAGCTGGCCACCTGCGGCAGCTTGTCCAGCGCCGGGAAACGCTGGACGTACTGCGCATAGGTCGCGTTGCCAATGCGGTGGACGTCGCGCGGCCAGGCCGCCAGCCGCTTGACCGGGTCGGGCTCGATCAGCGCCAGCGCCACCAGAAAGCGCCCGTCGTCAATGGAGATCTTGCGCACCTGTTCGGGCACGGTGACGGTGCGCCCGCGCAGATCCGTGACCTGCGCGGCCAGGGCGGCAGGTGCCAGCCCGCCGGCCAGCAAAGAGAGCGCCAGGCCAAGGCTGGCCATGGCGCGGCGACCAAGCATTCCAATCACGAACGATTCCCAGTTGCAAAAGCCTCGCATATTGCCACAGGACGGCAAGCGCCCGATGCAAAGAACTGCAAAGACGGCGCCGCCGGCGGTGGGCTGGCTTAAACTATTACTTGAGAATCATTTAGATTTGCATCCAAAAACCGGTCGACGCATGTCCTTCCCGCCCCGCACTCCCCCTGCCATCGTGGCCGGCACCGCCCGATGAGCACGGATACCGCCAACCCCCAAGCCTGTGCGCGCTCCCCCATGGGCGCGGTCACCGCCGCCGCACTGACCGGCACCATGGCCATGATGACCTTCGTCGCCGTGGTCGGCCCCATCGTGCGCCAGCTGACGCTGCCCGAATGGGTGGCCGGCCTGTCGGTCACGGCCGGCGGCGTGCTGTGGATGCTGATGGCGCGCTGGTGGGGTGGCGTGGGCGACCGGCGCGGACGCAAGCCGGTGATGCTGGTCGGGCTGGCCGCCTTTGCGCTGGTGTACTGGGTGCTGGCGCTGGGTGTCGACCTGGCGCTGCACCAGCGCATCGGCGCACTGGCCGCCATGGCGCTGCTGGTCGCGGCGCGCGCGCTGATCGGCGCCTTCTACGCCGCCGTGCCGCCCACGGCCGCCGCCGTCGTTGCAGACCACACCCAGCCCGGCGAGCGCCCCGCCGCGATGGCCAGGCTGGGCTCGGCCAACGCGCTGGGCATGGTGATCGGCCCGGCCGCGGCCGGCTGGCTGGCCGGCCACGACCTGGCCCTGGCGCTGTACGCGGCCGCCATGCTGCCCGTGATCGCGCTGCTCATCATCTGGCTGGCGCTGCCCGGCGGCCGGCCCGCGGCCGCCAGGCGACCGCCAGGTGCAGCGCCCATGCGGCTGTTCGATGCGCGGCTGCGCCCGGCAGCGCTGACCGGCTTTGCCGCCATGGCTTCGGTGGCCATCGCGCAGGTGCTGGTCGGCTTTTTCGCCATCGACCGCCTGGGCCTGCCCGTGGACGAGGGCGCACGCGTGGCCGGCCTGGCGCTGACCTGCGTGGGCTGCGCGCTGATCGTCGCGCAGCAATGCGTCGTGCGCCTGAAGGGCGTGCCGCTGGCGCGCTGGATCGCGCTGGGCGCGCTGATTGCGGGTTGCGGCTTTGCCGGCGTAGCGGCGGTGCAGTCGCAGACGACGCTGCTGGCCTGCTACGCCACGATGGCGTTCGGCATGGGGCTGATCTTTCCGAACTTCCAGGCCATGGCCGCCAACGCGGTGCAGCCGCATGAACAGGGCGCCGCAGCCGGCACGCTGTCGGCCGCGCAAGGCCTGGGCATGGTGCTGGGGCCTATCGTCGGCACGCTGCTGTACCGCCTGTCGCACGCCCTGCCCTACCTGCTGGTGGGCGCCAGCCTGTGGGCGCTGGCCGCATTCACCTTCGCGCGCCTGCGCACGCCCGCCAAGGCTTTCTGATCTTTTTTGACCCCGGCATTCCATGAGTGAACCCATTCTTCCCCTGCAACAGACCTGGCCCGCGGAGTTCGCCGAGCGCTACCGCGCCGCCGGCTTCTGGCGCGGCGAAACCTTCCCAGCCATGCTGCGCAACTGCGCGCAGCGCTTTGCAGACCGCACCGCCGTCGTCGCCGGCGACGAGCGCTGGAGCTACGCCGCGCTGTGGCAGCGCGCCGAGGACATTGCCGCCGGCCTGCTGGCGCTGGGCCTGCAGCCGGGCGAGCGCGTGGTCGTGCAACTGGGCAACACCGCCGCGTTCTACGCCACCGTGTGGGGGCTGTTTCGCGCCGGGCTGGTGCCGGTGTACGCGCTGGCCGCGCACCGCATCACCGAGATCTCGCACTTCGTGCGCAAGGCGCAGGCCAGCGCCTATGTGGCGGTCGATCGCTGCGAGGGCTACGACTACCGCCAACTCGCGCGCGAGCTGCGGGCGCTGCCCGATGTACCCACGCTGCGCCACGTCGTCATTGCCGGCGACGGGGCCGAGTTCGCCGCGCTCGACGCGCTGCAGGGCGACGCCGCGTTGCTGCCCACGCAAGACCCCGATCCGCAGTCGGTCGCCTTTTTGCAGATATCGGGCGGCTCCACCGGCCTGTCCAAGCTGATCCCGCGCACGCACGACGACTACATCTACAGCTTTCGCGCGTCCAACGACATCTGCGGCATTCGCGAAGACAGCGTCTACCTGGTCGCGCTGCCCGCCGCGCACAACTTCCCGATGAGCTCGCCCGGCGCCCTGGGCGTGTTCCACGCCGGCGGCACCGTGGTGCTGTCGCCCTCGCCCTCGCCCGACGTGGCGTTTGCGCTGATCGAGCGCGAGCGCGTGACCGACCTGGGCCTGGTGCCGCCGCTGGCGCTGCTGTGGGCGCAGGCCGCGGCGACCACCAAGCACGATCTGTCCAGCCTGCGCGTGCTGCAGGTGGGCGGCGCCAAGCTCACGCCCGAGGCCGCGCGCCGCGTGGTTGCCGGCCTGCCGGTCAAGCTGCAGCAGGTGTTCGGCATGGCCGAGGGCCTGGTCAACTACACGCGCCTCCATGACGACGAGGACACCATCCTCGGCACCCAGGGCCGCCCCATCAGCGAAGGCGACGAGGTGCTGGTCGTGGGCGACAACGGCCGGCCCGTGCCCGACGGCGAGGTAGGCCATCTGCTCACCCGCGGCCCCTACACCATCCGCGCCTACCACAACGAGCCCGCGGCCAACGCGCGCTCGTTCACCGAGGACGGCTTCTACCGCACCGGCGACATGGTGCTGCGCAAGCCCGGCGGCTACCTGGTGGTGCAGGGCCGCGCGCACGACCACATCAACCGCGCGGGCGAAAAAATCTCCGCCGAGGAGGTCGAGGACCACCTGCTGGCCCACCCGCAGATCTTCGACGTGGCCGTGGTGTCGATTCCCGACGACTACCTGGGCGAGCGCAGCTGCGCCTTCGTCATCGCTCGCGGCGACGCGCGCCCGCGCGTGCCCGAAGTCAAGGCCTGGATGCGCGGGCGCGGCGTGGCCGCCTTCAAGATTCCCGACCAGATCGTGTTCGTCGAGGCCTTCGACACCACGGCCGTCGGCAAGACCAGTCGCAAGGAGCTGCGCGCCCGCCTGCGCGACGCATTCCTGCAGAAACAGAACAAAGAGGATTGAACCGTGAGCACTTTCACCCTGGAGCGCATGCGCGCCGACGTGGCCCGCATGCTGCGCGAAGAGCCCGAGAACATCGGCCTGGACGACAACCTGATGGACTGGGGCCTGGATTCGATGCGCCTGCTCGACCTGTTCATGGCCTGGAACGCCGCCGGCATGAAGGTCGACGTGATGGACATCGCGCACGAGTCCTCGCTGAACGGCTGGTGGCGCATCATCGAGCAGCAGGGGCAGTGACGCCGTGAACGCCCCCGAAACACAGCTGCGGGCCGCGCCCGGCCCGGCGGCACGCGCCCCCCGCTGGCCGCTGACCGAGGCCCAGCAGGGCCTGTGGTACGCGCAGCGGCTGGACACTGGCAACCCCAGCTTCAACTGCGGCCATGCGCTGTGGATGGACGGCGCGCTCGACCTGGACGCCTTCGCGCGCGCCGCCACCCAGGCCGCGCGCGAATGCGAGTCGCTGTCCCTGGCGATGCAGGACACGCCAGCCGGCGTCGAGCAGTGGCTGGACGCGGCGCGCACGCCGGCGCTGGAACGCGTCGACCTCAGCACCCGGAGCGGCCCCGAAGCCGCCGCACGCGACGCCATGTGGGCCGACATGCTCACGCCGATCGATCCCACGAGCGACCCACTGGGCCGCCAGATCCTGTTCACGCTGGGCGCGCAGCGCTTTTGCTGGTACCAACGCGCCCACCACCTGGCCACCGACGGCTACGCCATGGCGCTGTGGAGCCAGCGCGTGGCCGACCTGTACGCGCAAGCCGTGGCAGACGCCCCCGCGCGCCAGCCGCTGGCGCCGCTGGCTCCAGTGATTGCCGACGACCTGGCCTACCAGGCCAGCGACAAGCGCGCACAGGACGCCGCCTACTGGCAGGCCGCGTTCACACCCATGCCCGAAGTCGCCGGACTGGCGCCGTCGGCCACCGGCCGCGCCGTTGCCGCGCACCGCTGCCACCGCATTCACGCGGCGCTGCCGCCTGAGCTGCACGCGCGCCTGCGCGAAGCCGCCCAGCGCGCCGGCATGGGCTGGCCCGACCTGCTCACAGCGCTCACCGGCCTGTACTGCCAGCGCATGGCGGGGGCGGAATCGACGGTGCTTGGCATTCCCGTCATGGGACGCATGGGCAACGTCAGCGGGCGCGCCAGCGCCATCGTGATGAACGTGCTGCCGCTGCACGTGGCGGCCCGGCCCGGCCAGCCGCTGGCGGACTTCGTCGAACAGCTGGCCACCGCCCAGGCCAGGGCGCGCCGCCACGGCCGCTACCGCAGCGAGCAGCTGCGCCGCAGCCTGGGCCTGCTGGGCGGCCAGCGCCGGCTGCATGCGGCGCTGATCAACGTCCAGCCCTTCTACCAGCCGCTGTCGCTGCCGGGCGTGCAGGCGCGGCTGGAGGTGCTGGGCACCGGCCCCATCGACGACCTGACCATCGGCTTTCGCGGCCATGGCGCGCAGCTGGAGCTGGAGCTCGAAGCCAACCCCGGCCTGTACGACCTGCCCACGGTGCAGGCCCACCTGGAGCGTCTGCCGCACTTTTTGACGGCCGCGCTCGACGTGCTTGCCGCAGGCGGCGCCACCGACGACGTACCGCTGGCCAGCCCCGCCGAGGCCGAGCGCCATCTGTTCACGCTGAACGCCACCGACCACCCCGTGCCCGCCACCACGCTGGCCGCGCTGATCGAGGCGCAGATGGCGAGCCGCCCCGAAGCGGCAGCGCTCGAATTCGAAGGCCAGCAACTCAGCTACGCCGCGCTGGAGCAGCGCACCCGCGCACTGGCGCTGGCCCTGCGCGCGCACGGCGCGGGGCGCGACACGCTGGTCGCGGTCGCGCTGCCGCGCTCGCTCGACCTGCTGGTGGCGCTGGTTGCGGTGCTGCGCGCAGGCGGCGCCTATCTGCCGCTGGACCTGGATCATCCGCCCGAACGCCTGGCGCGCGTGGTGCAGCTTGCCCGTCCGGTGTGCGCCCTGGTGCGCGCCGAAGACGCCGCGCTGCTGCCCGCCCAGGTGCCGCAGCTGCAGCCCCAAGATTGGCCGCAGCAGGCCAGCGAGCCGCTCACCGCCCCGCCCGCGCCGGGCGACGCCGCCTATGTCATCTACACCTCGGGCTCCACCGGCGAGCCCAAGGGCGTGCTGATCGAGCACCAATCAATAGTCAACCGGCTGGAATGGATGCGCACGCACTACGGCTTTGCGCCGGGCGAGCGCATTCTGCAAAAGACTCCGGCCACCTTCGACGTCTCGGTCTGGGAGTTCTTCCTGCCGCTGCTCACCGGCGCCACGCTGGTCATCGCGCCGCCCGGGGCACACCGCGACCCGGCCTGGCTGGCGCGCATCATCCGCGGGCAGCGCATCGGCACCTGCCACTTCGTGCCGTCGATGCTGGCCGCCTTTGTGGCCCACCCCGACGCGCGCGGCATCACCATGCAGCGCATCTTCTGCAGCGGCGAGGAGCTGCCCGCCGCGCTGCGCGAGCGCCTGCACGCCACCTTGCACAGCGAGCTGCACAACCTCTACGGCCCGACCGAGGCCGCCGTCGACGTGAGCTGGTGGAATGCCGCACCCGACGACCCCAGCCGCCCCGTGCCCATCGGCTTTCCAACCTGGAACACCCGCCTGTACGTGCTTGACGCGCAGATGCGCGCGATGCCGCCCGGCGTGCCCGGCGACCTGTACCTGGGCGGCGTGCAGCTGGCGCGCGGCTACGTGGGGCGAGGCGACCTCACCGCCGCCAGCTTTCTGCCCGACCCGCACCGCCCCGGCGAGCGCATCTACAAGACCGGCGACGTGGCGCGCTGGCGGCTGGAGGACAGCGCCGTCGTCTTTCTGGGCCGCAGCGACCACCAGGTCAAGCTGCGCGGCCTGCGCATCGAGCTGGGCGAGATCGAGGCCGCGCTGCAGGCCAGCGGCCTGGTGTCGCGCGCCGAGGTCATGCTGCGCCAGGACTGCGCAGGCCAGACGGACGGAGGCCGCATCGTCGCCTACGTGCAGGCCGCACCGGACGCCGATGCCGATGCCACGACCGACCTGCCCGCCGCGCTGCGCCAGCGCCTGGCCGCGCGCCTGCCCGACTACATGGTGCCGGCCGCCATCGTCGCGATGGCCGACTGGCCGGTGACGGCCAACGGCAAGCTCGACCGCCGCGCACTGCCCGCGCCGGTGTGGGATGGCGCAGGCAGCGGCCCGGCGCCCGCCACGCCCACCGAGCGCACACTGGCCGCGCTGTTTGCCGAGGTGCTGCGCCTGCCGCCCGGCACGCAGCTGAGCACGGACGCCGACTTCTTCAGCCTGGGCGGCGACTCGCTGTCCGCCGTGCAGCTGCTGCTGCGCATCGAGGAAGACTGCCACCGCAGCCCCGGCCTGGGGGCGCTGTTCGAGGCGCCGGCGATTGCCGCCTTGGCCGCCGCCATCGACAGCGAGCAGGTGCGCTTCGACAGCGGCCTCAGGCCGATGATCCAGCTGGCCACGGGCGACGCGGCGCGCCCGCCGCTGTTCGTCATCCACCCGGCCGGCGGCATTGCCTGGGGCTACCGCCTGCTGGCGCGCGCCGTCGCGCACGGCGAGGCGCCGCGCAGCGTCTGGGGCATCCAGTCGCCGGCACTCGACCCCGCGCAGCCGCTGCCAGACAGCATTGCAGCGCTTGCAAAGGCATATGCCGACCGCGTGCAGGCGCTGCAGCCCAAAGGCCCCGTCCACCTGGCCGGCTGGTCGGTGGGCGGCATCATTGCCCAGGCCATGGCCGTGGAGCTGCAGCAGCGCGGGCGCACCACCGGCCTGGTGGCGCTGCTGGACGCCTACCCGGCCGACTGCTGGCGCGACGAGCCCGAGCCCACGCCGCAGCAGGCACTGCGCGCGCTGCTGGCCATTGCCGGCTACGACCCAGAGGGCCACCCCGAGCTGGACACGCAGGACAGGCTGATCGCCTTTTTGCGCGCGGGCGACAGCGCGCTGGGCAGTCTGCCGCCGCAGGCGCTTGCCGGAGTGGTGCGCGTGGTGACCGACACCAACCGCCTGATCCGCCAGCACCGGCACGCGCGCATGCGCGGCACGCTCACCCATATCCGCGCCGCCAACGACCACGCCGGCAAGCCGCAGCTGCAGCCCGGCGCCTGGGCGCCGTATGCCGAGCACCTGGACACGCTGGCCCTGCCGCTGATGCACGCGCAGATGACCGGCGCCGAGGCCACGGCGCGCATCGCGCCCGAGCTCGTCGCGCGCATGCAGGCGGCAGATTCAACGCAATCCAACTTTTAAGAAATCACACATGCAACTGACAGGCTTCGACAAACGCATTGCCTTCGTGACCGGTGCGGCCGGCGGCATCGGCCAGCAACTGGTGCGCCAGCTGCTGGCGGCCGGCAGCACCGTGGTCGCCAGCGACGTGAAGGCGCCGGCCATCGAAGACGCGCCCGCCGCCGGCCGTCTGCTGGCGCACGCGCTGGACGTGAGCGACGGCGACGCGGTCACGCAGCTGGTGCGCCGGATCGAGGCCGAGGCCGGCCCGATCGAGCTGGGCGTGAACGTGGCCGGCGTGCTCTCGGGCACGCTGGCGGCCGACACCAGTGACGCCGAGTGGCGGCGCGTGTTCGCGGTCAACTGCGACGGCGTGTTCCACGTCGGCCGCGCGCTGGCGCAGGCCATGCAGCCGCGCGGGCACGGCGCCATCGTCACCGTCGGCTCCAACGCCGCCGGCGTGCCGCGCCACGCCATGTCGGCCTATGCCGCATCCAAGGCCGCGGCCACCATGTTCACGCGCTGCCTGGGGCTGGAGCTGGCGCCGCACGGCGTGCGCTGCAACATCGTCGCGCCGGGCTCCACGCTCACCCCCATGCAGACCGGCATGTGGGCCGACGAGCACGGCGCCGAGCGCGTGATCGCCGGCCTGCCGGGGCTCTACAAGGCCGGCATTCCGCTGCGCAAGCTCGCCACGCCCGCCGACATCGCCAATGCCGTGATGTTTCTGCTGTCGGACCAGGCCGGCCACATCGCGATGAGCGACCTGTACGTGGACGGCGGTGCCACGCTGCGTGCCTGACTGCATACCCGACATGCTGCACCCCGTCGCCATCGCCCCGGCCGCGCCCTCGGCCGCCGCACCGGACTTCGATTCCATACTGCTGCAGGGCAGCGCCGGCGCCCTGCTCGGCACCCCGATGGCGCCGGCGCTGGCCGTTCCTGCACGCGCGCTGGGCGCGCACGCCGCGCCGCTGCTGGCCGCGCTGGCGCCGGGCGAGCGCCTGGCCGGCGCACTGCCGTTCGACCGCCAGGCCGCAAGCCACCTGCTGCCGGTGCGCACCCGAACCGGCGGTGCGGCCATCGGCGCCTGGCTGCGCAGCCACGCAGAAGACGGTGCCCCAGCAGCACTGCAGACAAGCAAGGCCTGCGGCTGGATTCTGACGGCCGAGCCCGGCCGCGCGGCCTACGAGGACAGCGTCGCGCGCTGCGTGCGCCTGCTGCGCCAGGACGGCACGGCGCTGCGCAAGGTGGTGCTGGCGCGCACGCTGCTGGCGCAGGCCAAGGGCACGGTCAGCCCCTGGTGGCTGGCGCAGCGGCTGGCCGCCGACCCGCACGCGCTGCGCTTCGTCGTGCCGCTGCCGGTGACGCACGGCGAGGCGCCGGCCTGGCTCGTGGGCGCGACGCCCGAGCGCCTGATCGCGCGCCGCGGCGCACGCATCCTCAGCGAGCCGCTGGCGGGCTCC
Source organism: Comamonas faecalis (assembly GCF_039538025.1). Classification (NCBI taxonomy): domain Bacteria; kingdom Pseudomonadati; phylum Pseudomonadota; class Betaproteobacteria; order Burkholderiales; family Comamonadaceae; genus Comamonas; species Comamonas faecalis. The sequence continues at coordinate 97,238 of NZ_BAABBP010000011.1, read as the reverse complement.
GCCCCGCGCCTGCCGGACGCCGCCGCCAGCCAGGCGCGCGCCGACGCGCTGCTGCACTCGGCCAAGGACCAGCAGGAGCACCGCTACGTGGTGCAGGCGATTGCCGACCTGCTGGCGCCGCTGTGCAGCCAGCTGCACGTGCCCGGTGCGCCCAGCCTGTACGCCACCGACACCATGTGGCACCTGGGCACGCGCATCGAGGGCGAGCTCAAGGACACCTCGCCCGACGCACTGCCCCACGCATCGAGCGCCGCGCTGGCCGCGCTGCTGCACCCCACGCCCGCCGTGGGCGGCACGCCGCGCGCCCAGGCCATGCGGGCCATCGCCGGGCTGGAGCCGGTGGCGCGCGGTTTTTACTCCGGCGCCGTGGGCTGGTGCGACGCGCGCGGCGACGGCGACTGGCACGTGGCGCTGCGCTGCGCCCACGTGCAGGGCAACGCGGTGCGCCTGTTCGCCGGCGCGGGCATCGTCGCCGACTCGATCCCCGCCTCCGAGGGCGCCGAGACGCGCGCCAAGTTCAACACCATGCTCCACGCACTGTGCGTGGACGGCGATGCCCCGTGCACGCTGTGATCTGCACTCTTGCATGACCGACTCCCCTACCGAACCCGCACGCGCCCTGCCGCGCATTCCCGCCTACGCGCTGCCGCGCGCCGACGAGCTGCCCACGCCGCGCGGCCCCTGGCGCCTGCAGCCCACGCGCGCGGCGCTGCTGGTGCACGACATGCAGCGCTACTTTCTCGCCGCGTTCGGCGACGCGCCCAGCCCGCTGCCCGCGGTCATTGCCAACATCCGCCGGCTGCTGGACTTCGCCCACGCGCAGGGCATGCCGGTCTTCTATACCGCGCAGCACGGCAACCAGGACCGGCGCGACCGCGGCCTGCAGGCCGACCTGTGGGGGCCGGGCATGCGCGCCGAGCCCGGGCACGAGCAGATCGCCGAGCCGCTGGCACCCCGGCCCGGCGACATCGTGCTCACCAAACACCGCTACAGCGCCTTTCAGCGCAGCAACCTGGAGGCGCTGATGCGCGCGCGCGGGCGCGACCAGCTGGTGATCTGCGGCGTCTACGCGCACATAGGCTGCATGGCCACGGCCGCCGAGGCCTTCCAGCGCGACATCGAGGCCTTCGTCGTCGCCGACGCGCTGGCCGACTATTCCCGCGACCGGCACGACATGGCCCTGCATTGGGTTGCCGCCACCTGCGGCGTGCCGCTGGCGACCGACCAGGCCACGCAGGAGGGCGCGCCATGACCGCCGCCACCTTGCGAGCGGCCGCGGGCCAGCCCGCCGCCGCCAGCGAAGAGCGCAGCCGCTGGGGCGTGGTCGCGGCCTGCACCGGCGTGATGGTCGCCGAGGGCTATGACCTGCTGATCTACAGCAACGCCATTCCCTCGCTGCTGATGGACCAGCCCATGGGCCTGGACAAGTCGAGCGCAGGCGTGGTCGGTTCGATGGCGTTTGCCGGGATGCTGCTGGGCGGCGTGATCGCCGGCCGCGTGGTGGCGGCGCTGGGGCTGGCGCGCGTGGTGCTTGCGGGCTTTCTGGCCTTCACGCTGGCGACGGCCGCCGTCGCGCTGTCTGCCATCGCCTGGCAGCTGGGCGCGCTGCGCCTGGCGGCCGGGCTGGCGCTCGGCCTGGTGCTGCCGGCGGCGCTGTCGCTGGCGCGCGCGCATGTGCGGCAAAGCCACGGGGCGCTGGCCATCAGCATCGTGATGTCGGGCGTGCCGCTGGGCGGCATGCTGGCGGCGCTGGTCTCGCGCGAGATCGTTCCCGCCGGCGGATGGCGCCCGCTGTTTTTGTCCGGCGGCGTGCTGGGACTGGCGGTGATGGCAGTGGTAGCGCCCAGGGTGGTGCGCGCAGCGCGCAGCCTGGCGCCCCACAGGGATGGCGCTGCCGATGGTTCTGCCGGCGCGTGGCGCGCGCTGTTCACGCGCGCAAGCCGGCCGGTGCTCGTCATCGGCACGCTCGCCACGCTGGCCGACCTGCTGACCTGGTACGGCGTCAGCACCTGGCTCACGCAGCTGATGCGCGAGTTCGAGATTCCCTTCCAGGGCGCGATGCAGCTGATGTTCACGCTCAACATCGGCGCCATCGCCGGCTCGCTGCTCACCGCGTCGCTGGCGATCCGCCTGGGCACGCGGCCCGTGGCCATTGCCGCCGGCGTGGCGGCCGGCGCCTGCCTGCTGGCGATTGCCTCGCGCGCCCTGCCCGGCTGGGGCCTGTTCAGCGCCGTCGCGTTGCTGGGCATGAGCGCCATCAGCGCGCAAAACCTGGTCAACGCGCTGGTGGCCGACGCCTTCCCGCCGCAGCACCGCGCCGCGGCCATCGGCATGACGCTGGGCATCGGCCGGCTGGGCGCGGTCATCGCGCCAATGCTGGGCGGCCAGATCCTCGCGGCGGGCCAGGGCCCGTCATGGGTGCTGGCGGCGTTTGCCATCGCGGCGCTGGCCGGCGCCGCCCTGCTGCTGGGATACAGCCCCGCGCGGGTGCGCGCCTGCCTGCGCAGCCTGTCGCAGCCGCCCGCAACCCATCCACGCACCTCAACGAAAGCCCTGCCGTGACCCTCTGCCGCCGCCGCTTCATCACCACTCTTGCCACCACTGCCGCGGCCCTGGGCCTTGCCGCACCCGCGCCGGCCCAACCCGCGTTTGCGTCCAAGCCGCTGACCCTGATCGTCAACGGCGGCCCCGGCAGCCTGCCCGACAGCTTTGCCCGCCCGCTGGCCGACAAGCTGCGCGCCGCGCTGGGCCAGCCGGTGGTGGTGGACAACCGGCCCGGCGCGGGCGGCATGGTGGCGCTTCAGACGCTCAGGCAAAGCCCGCCCGACGGCCACACGCTGGCCCTGATCACCAACGCGCACGCGGTCTGGAACCCCTACGTCTTCCCCAAGCTCAGCTATGACCCGCAGGCCGACCTGCAGCCGGTCAGCCCGATTGCCATCATCCCGATGGCGCTGGCCGTCAACGCCGCGCTGCCCGTGCGGTCGGTGGACGAGCTGGTGCAACTGGCCAAGCGCCAGCCGGGCCAGCTGAACTACGCGTCCTCGTCGGCGGGCAGCCCGCCGCACGTGCTGTTCGAGCTGTTCAAGTCGCAAAGCGGCACCGACATCGTCCATGTCCCGTTCAAGACCGGCACCGACGCGTTGACCTCGGTCGTCGGCGGCGACACGCAGATCTACCTGGCCGGAACCTCTCTGGTCGAGCCCATGGTGCGCGACGGCCGGCTGCGCGTGCTGGCCGTGAGCCCGCCGGTGCAGAACCCGGTCTTCGCCGGCGCGCCGACGCTCGAAGCCGCGGGCTTCAAGGGCTTCGAGAGCGCGGTGTGGCTGGGCGTGGTGACCAGCCCGGGTGTGCCGCCGGCGGTGGTCGAGCGGCTGAACCGCGAAATCGGCGCGGCGCTGAACGACGAGGGCCTGGCCCAGGCCTTCGCGGCGCACGGATCGCTGCCGTGGCATGCTTCACCAGCCGCATTCGGCCGGCGCATTGCCGATGACCGGGCGCTGTGGACGCCCATCCTGCAAGCGCTCGGGCTCACGGCCCAATGACGACTGAACGCCCCACGAACAGAGGAACACCACACCCGCCATGCAACTGATAGACGCCATCGCCGCCCAAGCCGGCTACCTGCAAGCGCTGCGGCGCGACATCCACGCCCATCCGGAGCTCGCCTTCGAGGAGACGCGCACCGCCGACCTGGTCGCCGACCTGCTGACCCAGTGGGGCATTCCGATCCACCGCGGCCTGGGCAAGACCGGCGTCGTCGGCATCGTCGAGGGGCGCAAGCCGGGGCGCGCCGTGGGCCTGCGCGCCGACATGGATGCGCTGCCCATCCAGGAGTCCAACCACTTCGCCCACGCCAGCCGCCACCCCGGCAAGATGCACGCCTGCGGCCACGACGGCCACACCACCATGCTGCTGGGCGCGGCGCAATACCTGGCCGGCCACCGCGACTTCGACGGCACCATCTACCTGATCTTCCAGCCCGCCGAGGAGCACGGCGGCGGCGCGCGCGAGATGATGCGCGACGGCCTGTTCGAGCGCTTCCCGATGCAGGCGGTGTTCGGCCTGCACAACATGCCCGGCATCCCCGCCGGCACGGTGGCCCTCTCGCCCGGCCCCATCCTGGCATCGAACAACGAGTTCAAGCTCACCGTCCGCGGCAAGGGCGGGCACGCGGCCATGCCGCACCTGGCCGTCGACCCCATTGCCGTCGCCGGGCAGGTCATGCAGGCCTTCCAGACCATCATCAGCCGCAACAAGAAGCCGCTGGAGACGGCCGTGCTCTCCATCACCATGCTGCACGCGGGCGACGTGCCCAACGTCATTCCCGACAGCTGCGAGATGCAGGGCACGGTGCGCGCCTATTCGGCCGAGACGCTGGATCTGATCGAGCGGCGCATGCGCGAGATCGCCGAGGGCACCGCAGCCGTCTTTGGCGCGCAGGCGGACTTTGAATTTCGCCGCAACTACCCGGCGACCATCAACCACCCGGCCGAGACCGCCTTTGCGCGCGAGGTGCTGCTGGACATGCTGCCCGCCGGGCAGGTGGCCACCCAGGTGCCGATCATGGCCGCCGAGGATTTCTCCTTCATGCTCGAGGCCGTGCCCGGCTGCTACGCCTTCATCGGCAACGGCGACGGCGACCACCGCCTGCCCGGCCATGGCGAAGGCCCCTGCCTGGTGCACAACCCCAGCTACGACTTCAACGACAGCATCCTGCCGCTGGGCGCCAGCTTTCTGGCGACGCTGGCCCGGCGCTGGCTGGCGCGGCCACAGGCGCAATAATTCCATTTCTATATCGATCGAGTACGCGAAGGTGAAGCGCAGACAGTGCTGTAGCACGACAAGCGAAGCCGACAAAGTAATCGAGGAATGGAATAACACCCAGGCAGCACGCCACCACCCGCCAGGACAAGGCCGCCTGGCACGCTGAAGCCCCGTATACGCAACCCCTGTGCTGCGGGCATCTGCGCCCCCGCATGTCTTGCGCGGCCCGGGTAGGGCCTGCGCGGCATCCACATCCTGCCGACCGAGTCACGCCACCACCCATGCCGTGGCCGGGCTTGGCGGTGCACTCGCGCCCGGCAAAACACCCATCTGCCGCGGCACCTGCCACAGGACGGCAACCGCGGGACGGAGGCGGCACGGAAGTCGCACGGAGGCAGGACGGAGGCCGTACGGGGGCTACCGCCATGCCCTGCCAGAGCGAAAACCGGCTCCGGCCAAGCGGCGCCGGACACCGGATTGGTCTCAAAAATTTACATATCAGGCACGAAACTTTTCGCGAATCACACAAACGTTGATACAAATCATTATCATTACGCTTCTTGTTGGTATTGGGCCGCGATCCAAATCATCCGCGCCCGTCCGGTGCCGGCAGGTTTCCAGCGCTTCACAAGCCGCTTGCCATGCCCATATGGCAAGGGCTTGCTGGGTTTCATTTTTTTCTTGGAGGAGTTCACCATGGCTTACATCACGGGGCGCAAGCACGCCGCCGCAATTTCCGGCAGCACGACCATAGGCCTGCTCGCCGGCCTTGCGCTGGCCGCGCCGGTACAGGCACAGCAGGCGGGCGCAGGCGGGCGCACGTTTCCGGAGGTCAAGGTTCAGGCGGCGTCAGAGACCGGATATGAGCCAGCGCAACTGTCCTCGCCCAAATTCACCCAGCCGCTGGTGGACACCACGCAGACCATCTCGGTCATCAAGGAAGGCGTGCTCAAGGAGCAGGGAGCGACCACGCTGACCGAGGCGCTGCGCAACGTGCCGGGCGTCGGCACGTTCTACGGTGGCGAGAACGGCAACACCGCCACGGGCGACGCGGTCTACATGCGCGGCTTCGACACCTCCAGCAGCATTTTTGCGGACGGCGTGCGCGACCTGGGCTCCATCTCGCGCGACGTGTTCAACACCGAGCAGGTCGAGGTCACCAAGGGCCCGGCCGGCACCGACTACGGCCGCAGCGCCCCCTCCGGCTCCATCAACATGGTGACCAAACAGCCCAACCTGGTGGACAGCTTCTCCGGCTCGCTGGGCCTGGGCAGCGGCAGCTACAAGCGCAGCACGATTGACTGGAACAAGAGCCTCGCCGGCATGGGCGGCGCCGCGTTTCGCCTCAACGCCATGGTGCAGGACGCGGGCGTTGCCGGCCGCGACGGCATCAAGAACGACCGCTGGGGCCTGGCGCCCTCCTTCGCCTTCGGCCTGAACACCGCCACGCGCGTTTACCTCGACCTGCTGCACGTCAAGCAGAGCAACGTGCCCGACGGCGGCGTATTCACCATCGGCATGCCCGGCTACTCGTCGCCGGACAACCCGGGCTACGCGGGCCGGCGCGGCTTTCTGGACACGGCGGAGCGCGTCAATTCCAAGAATTTCTACGGCACCAGCTCCGACCACGACGACGTGACCGCCGACATGGTCACGGTGCGCGTCGAGCACGACATCTCGTCCGCCACCCGGCTGCGCAACACCACGCGCTGGGGCCAGACCAAGCAGGACTACCTGCTGACCGCCATCATGGGCCAGGGCTATTCGGCCACCGGAACGCTGGGCACCAACGCACTGCTGACGCCCGACCCGGCCGATCCCTCGACCTGGACGATTGCCCGCCTGGTCAACACCAAGGACCAGGTCAACCGCATCCTGACCAACCAGACCAACCTGACCACCAGCTTCACCACCGGCTCCATCAGGCACGACCTCAGCACCGGCCTGGAGCTGACCCGCGAGGAGCAGACCAACCGCGGCATGGCCACCACGGGCACCGTGCCCACCGTTGGCGTGTACAACCAGGATTCCAGCGTTGCGCTGCCCGCCTACGCACACAACGGCGCCGACAGCAAGGGCACGACCAGCACCATTGCGCTGTACGCCTTCGACACACTCAAGCTCAGCGAGCAGTGGCAGGTCAACGCGGGGCTGCGCGCCGACCACTACAAGACCAAGTACGACGCCCTGGCCGTCTGCGGCGGCCGCGGCCCGGCCTGCGGCAGCAACCCCACCGGCACCGTGCTGCCCAGCGCCAGCGGGCTGGAGGCGTCCGACACCATCCTGAGCTACAAGCTCGGCCTGCTCTACAAGCCCGCGCCCAACGGCAGCATCTATGCCAACTACGCTATCTCTCAGCAACCGCCGGGGGGCAGCAACTTCACGCTGTCCGCCGCGGCCAACAACGCCAACAACCCCGACATGAGCCCGCAAAAGGCCAAGACCCTGGAAGCTGGCACCAAGTGGGAACTGCTGGACAAGCGGGTGCTGGTCTCGGGCGCGCTGTTTCGCACCGAGGTGACGAATGAAATCGTCTCCAACCCCGACGGCACCGTCGACCAGACCGGCAAGAAGACCGTGCGCGGCCTGGAGCTGGGCATGACCGGCCAGATCACCCCCAACTGGGGCGTGATGGCGGGCTACACCATCCAGAACACCAGGGTGGCCAAGGGCGCGAACCTGGCGGCGGACGATTCGGACGGCCTGACCTACACGCCCAGGAACGCTGCTTCGCTGTGGACCACGTACCAGCCCATTCCGGGCCTGACCATCGGCGGTGGCGCGCGCTATTCGGGCGGTCTCAAGCGCGGCACCGACGGCGCCGTCGGAACGCCCAACTTCACCGAGTCGTACTGGGTGTTCGACGCAGTGGCCAGCTATCGCGTGAACAAGAACGTGGATCTGCAGCTGAACATCTACAACCTGTTCGACAAAGACTACGTGGCGGCCATCAACAAGAGCGGCTACCGCTACTTTCCCGGCATCGCGCGTTCTGCGCGCCTGACGGCCAACTTCAAGTTCTGACACAGGATCGGCCCCACGATGATGCTGCACATCCCAGGCGTGCTGAACACCGAGCAGGTGCAAGCGATACGCCGCACTATCGACGCCGGTCCCTGGGTGGATGGGCGCACCAGCGTGGGCGACCAGGGCGCGCGCGTCAAGCGCAACCACCAGCTGCGGGCCGACTCGGACGCCGCCCTGCAAGCCCGCCAGCTGGTGCTGCAGGCGCTCAAGAGCCATGCCGCGTTCTTTGCCGCGGCGCTGCCGCTGCGCATCGCGCCGCCCATGTTCAACCGCTACGAGGGCGGCGAAACCTATGGCCTGCACGTGGACGGCGCCGTGCGCCACGAGCCCGACGGCTGGCTGCGCACCGACCTGTCGAGCACGCTGTTCCTGTGCGAGCCGGGCAGCTACGAGGGCGGCGAGCTGGAGGTGATGGACACCTACGGCACGCACGAGGTCAGGTTGCCCGCCGGCGACCTGATCCTGTACCCGTCCAGCAGCCTGCACCAAGTGCGCCCGGTGACCGCCGGCGCGCGCGTGTGCGCGGTGCTGTGGCTGCAATCGATGATCCGCAACGAAGAGCAGCGCAGCCAGCTGTACGAGCTGGACCAGGCCATCCAGAGCCTGCGCGCCAAGATGGGCGACGGGCCGGAGACGCTGTCGCTGAGCAACCACTACCACAACCTGCTGCGCATGTGGAGCGAGGTTTGAGGGCGTGCGCCCAGGCTGGGCGTTGAACCTAAAAAAACACCCGCGCGGCCATCGCCACGCGGGTGTTTTTCACCCTGCCCGCTTACCTGGGCTGGATGCGGTGGATGTTGTTGCTGGCCACATCTTCGGCCTTGCCCTTGTTCAGGGCGTAGACCACGCCATTGGGCGCAAGGCTCAGGTGGTTGGGCAGCGGGCCGCCTTCCAGGTTGGCGACGATGGTGCCGTCGGTGTCGAGCACGGTGACGGTGCCGGCGCCGCGGTTGGCTGCGTAGACCAGCTTGCGCACCGGGTCGAACACCAGGCCCAGCGTGCCCGCGCCGACCTTCACGTCCTTGATGACCTCGCCGTTGTCGGCATTGGCCACGACCACGTTGTCCGTGCCCTGGGCGCCGACGAAGACGCGCCGCGTGCCACCGTCGTAGGCGATGGCGATGGCGCCGTTGACGCCCTTGACGGCGTAGGTCTTCTCGACGGCGTTGGTGGCCGCGTCGATCACCGCCACCTCGCCACTGGAGCCCACGACGAACAGCTTGCCCGAGGCCTTGTCGAACGACATGGCCATGGTGGCGAACGGCGCGGGTCCGGCATTGCGCCCCGGGAAGCCGCCGGCCGCGCGCTGCGGCGCCGGGCCCTTGAGTTCAAGCGTGGCGGCCAGTTGCAGCGTCCTGGCGTCGAACACGGCCACCTTGTCGGACATCGCCCCGTTGACGAAGACCTTGCCGTTCTTCTCGTCCACCATCACGTCGCGCGAATGGCCAATGGCGCCTGGCTCGAACTGCTTGACCAGCTTCAGGTCGGACTGGCGGTAGACCGCCACCGTGTTCTGGCGCGTGTTGCTCACCCAGACATTGCCGTTGGCGTCGTCCACGCCCACGCCGTAGACCGCGAAGACGCCGCCGTCCTGCGCCTTGCCCTGGGCGTCCTTGCGCCCGGGCGCCTGGCCGGGCGTGACCTTGGCCACCACGTCCAGGGAATCAGGGTCAAGCTTGGCCAGCTCCGACTCCTTGACCGGCGGGCGGCCGATGGCAGAGGTCACGAACAGCGCCTTGTTCTTGGCGCTGTAGGCCGACTGGTAGACGCCCGTGACGGTCTTCCTCGCCTGGACGGCGAACCGATCCGCGCCCGACAGCGGCAGGTCGGGCGAGACCTTGAGCGTGTGAACCGCGCTGGCCGAGGGCTCGGTCGCGCTGACCAGCACCGCGTGGCGGCCCGGCGTGGCGGCCTGGGGGATGGTCGTCTCGGTGCTGAACTTGCCTTCGGCATCCGCGGTCACGGCGCCGGTGAGCGCGCCGCCCTCATAGAAGAGCTGCGCCTTCTGGCCGGGCTTGAAGTTGCTGCCCTGCACCTTGACCTGGCTGCCCGGCAGGATCACGCCCGGCTGGGTGCTGATGCGGCCCTGGAAGTCCGCGTCGGGCTGGCCGAAGCGCGGCGCGGTGGTGCATGCCACGGACGCCGCGGCAATGGCGACGACCGCGATGGCCAGGCGGGTGCGGGAGAAGGTTGCCATGGATTTCATGTTGGTGGTTGTGATGAAGTGGAAGGGAAATGGATCAGAACGCCGCGTTGTCGCTCACGTAGAAGCCGCGGCCCGGTTCGTTGTACGTAGAGCGCCCGCGTTGGACGCCAGGGCGCTTCGGCGCAGCGCTGCCCTGCGCTTCGAGTGTCTGGACACTGTGATTTCCTTCTCCTGAACAAATAAACGGATCGACAGGCAGAAGCGAATCCATGCACACACTCTGCACACCCTTTTGCCGCAGGGGTGCACACGCGCAAGAGACTGTTTCAACGGCGCCCGGAATGTGGCTGCGGCCACGAAAATCCGTGGCCGCCCGTGTGGAAAACACTTTTACAAATGATAGTGATTCCCATTCTATTTATGATTCAGATTACTTTCTGTGAAGTCAATGTAAAGTTCCAGGTGCAAGGAAAATCCGGAGGCCGAGGACTTTTCACCCGCGCGCGAAAAGCGAGCCCAAACCTCTGATCAAGGCACAAAACGCAATGCAGGGACGCAAGGCTCGGGCTGTGCCGAGTTTTGCAACGCCGTGCCGCTACTGCTCCAGGACGCGTCAGCCCGCGGGATCGTCATCCGGCTGCCAGCCGCCGCCCAGCGCGCGGTAGACGTCCACGGTCGAGGTCAGCCGTGCCAGCTGCTGCTGCACCAGCGTGTCCTGGGCGCTGAACAGCGTGCGCTGGGCGTCCAGCACCGTCAGCAGTGTGTCGGCGCCTTCGCGGTAGCGCAGCTCGGCCAGCGCCAGCGAGCGCCGTGCGTGGGCGACCACTTCCTTCTGCGTCTGCTCCTGGCGGCGGCTGGTCACATTGGCGGCCAGCGCGTCGTCGGCCTCCTTGAGCGCGCCGTGCACCGCGCTGGAATAGGCCTGGATCAGCACCTCGCGCTGCGAGCGCGCCGACTCCACCTGCAACTGCCTGCGTCCACCGTCGAACAGCGTCTGGGCCAGCGAAGCTGCAAGCGACGCGCTGCCGGTGCCGCCTGCCAGGCTGACCAGCGCCGCGCTGCTGATGCCGCCGCCGGCCGACAGCGAGAAGCTGGGCAGCAGCGCGGCGCGCGCGGCCGCGACGTTGGCGTCGGCGGCCGCCAGCCGCGCCTCGGCCGAGCGCAGATCCGGGCGCCGCGCCAGCAGCGCCGACGGCAGTCCTGCCCCGATGGCCGGGTGGGTGAGCTGGGCCAGCGCCTCCTGCGCGCCCGCGTCGAAGCCGATGGGCTGGCGCCCCAGCAGCAGCGCCAGCGCGGAGGCCGTCTGCCGCTCCTGGAACTCCAGCGGCGCCAGCGCGGTGCGCTGCTGCAGTACGGTGGTGGTCTGCTGCGAGACCTCCAGCGGCGTGGCCACGCCGTTGCGTGCGCGGGCCCGGACGATGCCCAGCACGCGCTCGGCGGTCGCCAGGTTCTGGCGCGCGATGTCCAGCCGCTCGCGCAACGCCAGCCGCTGGAAATAGGTGCTGGCCACCGACGCCGCAACCGTGATGCGGATCGTCTCCAGGTCGAAGCGCGTGGCGTCCAGCGCCGCCTGCGCGCTTTGCGCGTCGGCGTCCAGACGGCCCCACAGGTCGACCTCGTAGCTCACGTTCAGCGACACGCTGCTGCTCTTGCGCATGCTCGAGCCCTCGCTGCGGCTGGCCGAGCTGCCGGCCGACGCCGACACGCCGGGCAGGCGCGACGCGCCGGCGAGCTGCAGCGCGATGTCGGCCTGGCGCACGCGCTGCGCGGCCGTGAGCACGTCGGTGCTGCCGGCCAGGGCCTGCCGCACCAGCGCGGGCAGCTGCTTGGAGCCAAAGCCCGCCCACCACTGCGCAGGCACGACTTCATCGCTGCCGGTGGCGGCCTGCGCGGGAGATGCAGCCGCGGTGCTCCACGCGCCCGGAAGCGCGATGGCCACGCTGGTGCGCGGCTCCTGCACGGCGCAGCCACCCAGCGCAGCCAGCACCAGGCACAGGGGAGAGAGGACAAAACCAATGGGACGCATGGAAAACCCGTTTCTCATTCCGAAGCCAGCGCCACCACGGGGTCGAGCCCGGCAGCCTTCTTGGCGGGGAGGTAGCCGAACACCAGGCCGGTGGCAAAGGCGCAGCCAAAGGCCAGCAGCACCGGCAGCACCGAGAACTGCACCGGCGTGCCCAGTGCGCCGATCACCGCCGCCACGCCCATGCCGCCGGCCACGCCGACGAGGCCGCCGAGCGCCGAGACGACCAGCGCCTCGATCAGGAACTGCTGCAGGATGTTGTGCATGCGCGCGCCGGTGGCCATGCGGATGCCAATCTCGCGCGTGCGCTCGGTCACGCTCACCAGCATGATGTTCATCACGCCGATGCCGCCCACGAGCAGCGAGATCGCGGCGATCGAGCCCAGCAGGATCGTCATGGTGTTCTGCGTCTCGGTCGCCGTCTCGATGATCGAGGCCATGTTGCGGATCTGAAAATCCACCGTACCGTGGCGCTCGGCCAGCAGCGACTCGACGGCCTGCTGCGTCTCGTCGATGCGCGCGGTGTCCTGCACCGCTACCGTGACGTTGCGCAGAAAGCGCTGGCCCGACAGGCGCAGCTGGCTGGTCGCATAGGGCACGAGAACCACGTCGTCCTGGTCCTGGCCCATGGGCGAGGCGCCGCGCGCCGACATCACGCCGACGACCTGGAAGATCAGGTTGTTGACCAGCACGAACTGCCCCACCGGCTCCTGGCCGTCCGGGAACAGCGCATTGGCCACGGTCTGGCCGAGCACGGCCACGGTGGCGTAGCTGGCCTCGTCGTCCTCGCTGAAGAAGCTGCCGCGCGCCACCGGCCACTGGCGCGCCAGCGGAAACTTGGCCGAGGTGCCGGTGGCGCTGCTCGAATAATCGGCGCCGCCGTGGCGCAGCGTCACCGTGCTGTTCTGCTCGGGAATGGCGGCGAGCACGTTGGCCACCTCCTTGTCGATGGCCTGCACGTCGGACAGCACCAGCGTGGCGGTACTGCTGAAGCCGCGCTGGTTGGGCGCGCCGGGGCGCACCAGCAGCAGGTTGGAGCCCATGGCGCCGATGCGGTCGATCACCGCCTGCTTGGCACCGTCGCCGATGGCCAGCATCGCGATGACCGAGGCCACGCCGATCACGATGCCCAGCAGCGTCAGGACGGAGCGGAACATGTTGGCGCGCAGCGCGCGCAGCGCGGTCCGGGTGGCCTCCAGCACGTCGGCCAGCGCGCGCTCGCCCCGCCCCGCCACGGGCCGGGCAACGATGGCCGGCGCATCGGGCGGCTTGGGGCCGGGGTCGGAGACGATGCGCCCGTCGCTGATCTCGATGATGCGCCGCGCGTGGCGCGCCACCTCGGGCGCGTGGGTGATGAGGATGACCGTGTGGCCGCGCGCCGACAGCTCTTCGAGCAGGCGCATCACGTCTGCGCCGCTCTTGCTGTCGAGCGCGCCCGTCGGCTCGTCGGCCAGGATGACGTTGCCGCCATTCATCAGCGCGCGGGCAATCGACACGCGCTGCTGCTGCCCGCCCGAGAGCTGGTTGGGCCGGTGGTGGGTGCGCTCGCCCAGGCCGAGCGATTCCAGCAGCTCCAGCGCCCGCGCGTGGCGCTCGGCCGGCGGCATGCCGGCGTAGATGGCGGGCACCTCGACGTTGTCGGCCGCGGTGCCGGTGGCGATCAGGTGGTAGCTCTGGAACACGAAGCCGAAGTCCTCGCGCCGCAGCGCCGCCAGCTCGTCGCTGCCCAGGGCCGACACGTCGCGCCCCATGAAGCGGTAGCTGCCGGTGGTGGGCCGGTCCAGGCAGCCCAGGATGTTCATCAGCGTCGACTTGCCCGAGCCGGACGCGCCCATGATGGCCACCAGCTCGCCGGGGTAGATGGCCAGGTCGATGCCGTGCAGCACCTGCACGGCCAGCTCACCCTCGCCATAGGTCTTGGTGACGCCCTGCAGCTCGATCAGCGGCGTGGCGCCCGGCACCGGGCTCATCGGCGGCCTCCGCCCGGCGGCATGCCGCCCATGCCGCCCAGCCCTGGCCCCTGCTGCGCGGACGTGCGCCGCGGCGCGGCCTCGGCCTGCTTGGTGCCGACGACGACGCGCTCGCCCTCCTGCAGGCCCGAGAGGATTTGCGCCTGCACGCGGTTGCTCACGCCCACCGTGACCTCGCGCTCGGCAACGCCGCCCGCATCGAGCGCGACCTTGACCGTGGCCGGGCGGGGCTGGTCGGCCGCCTGCTGGGCGCCGCCCCCGTTCGGGCCACGCATGCCGCGCTGGCGCGCCTCGCCGCGCGGCGCCCCTGCCCGTTCACCGCGTGCTTCACCCCGTGCTTCGCCCTGCGCCTGGCCACGCGGCGCGCCCTGCCCTTGTGCTTCGGCCGGCCGGCCATCGCCGCGCTGCGGGCCCGGGCGCTGCAGGCTCACCGCCGCCATCGGCACCACCAGCGCATCGCGCGCCTGGGCGACGATGAAGAACACCTGCGCGGTCATCTGCGACATCAGCCGCTGGCCCGGGTTTTCCACGTCGAACAGCGCGTTGTAGAGCACCACGTTGTTGGTGACGGTCGGCGTCGGCTCTATCTTGCGCAGCGTGCCGTACCAGCGCCGCCCCTGGCTGCCCAGCGTCGTGAAATAGGCCTGCATTCCGGGCCGCAGCCGGCTGACGTCAGCCTCGGACACCTGGGTCTGCACCGTCATCGTCGACAGGTCGGCCACGCGCAGGATGATGGGCGCGGCCTGGTTGGTGTTGAGCGTCTGCCCCTGCTTGGCCGTGATGCTGACCACCGTGCCCGCAATGGGCGCGTAGATCCGGGTGTATTTGAGGTTGGACTCCTCCACCCGCATGGTGGCCTGCAATTGCTCGATCTGCGCCTTCTGCGTATTGATCTGCGCCCGCGTGGCGGCCACCGTGGTTTCGGCGTTCTGCACCAGCTCCTCGGTGGTCGCGTCCTCCTTCCACAGCCTGCGCAGGCGCTGCAGGTCGCGCTCGGCCTTGTCCAGGTTGATCCGGCTCTGGGCCAGCTGGGCGCGCTGGGCCCGCAGGCTGGCGCGGCTGGCATCAACGCGCGCCTGCGACTGCTCGGCGTCGATTTCCGCCAGCAGCTGGCCTTCGGTCACCTCGCTGCCCACCTCGACGTGCAGCTTCTTCAGCTGGCCGGACACCTGCGCCCCCACGTCCACATAATCGCGCGGCTGCAGCAGGCCGGTGGCGCTGACCAGATCCTCGAAATCGGTGTGTTGCGCGGTCGCAAAGACATAGTCCGGCCCCCGTGACCGCGCATCGCTCCAATGCTTCCACGCCCAGCCGCCCGCGGCGACCACGGCCAGCAGCGCTGCAACGGAGATCACCATGCGGCGTGCGCGCCGCGGCGGATGCTGGAGAAGTTGGGCAGCGTTGGTCATGAATCAGGCACAAAAAAGTCCCCAGACGCCGGGAACGAGTAATGGAATGTGAAGAGTGACCTGACCCGGTAACGTCAGCATGAACTTTTTGCAAAGTTTGCGTGAAGCGCTGGACACGCCCAACGGCGGGCCACCCCGCCCAGCCCCGGACACGGGCCAAGGCTGCATACTCCACGGCACTCCACGACACATGGGGAGCCGTAGCGGGCCTGTGCCGCCTGCCCAACCCCATCGCTCACAGAGCGCCCAGGCCTTGCCCGGGCCGCTCCCTTCTTGATTCACAAACCGCACGACGCAATGAAACTCGCCACCTGGAACATCAACTCGCTCAAAGTACGCCTGCCCCAGGTTCTCGCCTGGCTGCAGGACAACCCGGTCGACGCGCTGGGTCTGCAGGAGCTCAAGCTCACCGACGACAAATTCCCGCACGAGGCGTTCAGCGAAGCGGGCTACCACAGCAGCTGCTTTGGCCAGAAGACCTACAACGGCGTGGCGCTGATCACGCGTGCGCCGGCCGCCGACGTGGTGCGCAACCTGCCGGAGCTCGACGACGAGCAGGCGCGCGTGATCAGCGCCACGCTGGACACGCCCCAGGGGCCGCTGCGCCTGGTCAACGCCTATTTCGTGAACGGCCAGGAGCCGGGCAGCGAGAAATTTGCCTACAAGATGCGCTGGCTGGCCGCGCTGCACGACTGGATAAAAGAGCAGCTGCGCCAGCACCCGTGCCTGGTGCTGATGGGCGACTTCAACGTCACGCCCGAGGACCGCGACTCCTGGGACCCGGTGGGCCTGAAGGACACCATCCACCATACGGTGCAGGAGCGCACACATTTCCAGCAGTTGCTGGCGCTGGGCCTGCACGACGCCTACCGCCTGTTCGAGCAGCCCGAGAAAAGCTTTTCATGGTGGGACTATCGGCAGCTGGGCTTCCAGAAAAACCGCGGCCTGCGCATCGACCACATCCTGGTCAGCGACGCGCTGCACGCCCAGGTGACGGCCTGCACCATCGACCGCGCACCGCGCAAAAATCCCCAGCCCAGCGACCACGCGCCGGTGGTGGTGTCGCTGCAGGGGTGAGCCGCTGCGCATCAAGTCACTCGCCACCCACGAATGAGTGGCGAGTGCGGGGGCCCCGCAAAGCGGCCCTACCTGGGGTTCTTGCTCTCCACGATGGAGAAGTGCTCGACGTGAGGCGGCTCGGCGAAGTACGGGCCGATGATGGCTCTCCACTCCGCAAACGCCGGAGACTGGCGAAAACCGATGGTGTGGGCGTCGAGGCTTTCCCAGTGCACCGTCAGAATGTATCGGCCTTGGGTCTCTATGCACGACAGAATGCTGTGGCCAAGGTAGCCCGTGGCCTTCGACAGCACCGCGTCGGCCGCCTTCTTCAGAGTCTGGCCAAATTCCTCGTGCCTGGCCGGCTCCACCTTGAAATCTGCAATTTCAACAATCATTGGACTCTCCTGAATGTGCCTGGCGCGCCACTCGAACTCCGAGGCGGGCGCCAGCCACGTGATGGTCATCTCTGCTCTTTGGCTCAACGCGCTTCAACGCGCTACCGGGGCTTCTCTCACTCCTGCAGCGGCAGGCGCATCAGCACGTGGGGAATGCCTGCCTCCTCGAACACCGCACCCTCGGCGGCAAAGCCGGCGCGGCGGTAGAACGGCTCGGCGCTGCACTGCGCGTGCAGCTGTACCTCCTGGTCGCCGCGCTCACGCGCGGCCTGCACCAGTGCATCCAGCAGCTGCGCGCCCCAGCGCTGGCCACGCACGCCGCGGTCGACCGCCATGCGACCGATGCGCGCTGCGCCGTCCTGCGTCGCCAACAGGCGGCCCGTTGCCACGGCGTGGCCCAGGCGGTTGTAGGCCACCGCGTGCACCGCGACCGGATCTTCGTCGTCCAGCTCGATCTCGGGCGCAATGCCCTGCTCGTCGACGAACACCGCCATGCGCAACGCGGTGGCGTCGCGCCCCAGCGCCTGCCAGTCGCCCACATGCACCTCGGCCATCTCGCCGCCGGCCTCGAAGTGCTCGATGATGGCGCGCAGCGCCGCCGGCACGTCGCGCTTGGTCTGCGTGGCCGGGTCGGCAAACACGTAGACCAGCTCGATCGAGACCAGCAGGCGGTCGCCGCAGAACACGGCAACGTCGAACACCATCGAGCTGGCGCCTATGCGCGTGCAACGGATGCCCACGTCCAGCAGGTCGTCCAGGCGCGCGCTGGCGTGGTATTCGACGCCGGCCTTCTTCAGGTAGACCTCGCCGCCCAGCGCGGCCATCGTCGCGTCGTAGGGCAGCGCCAGGCTGCGCCAGTATTCGGTGACCGCGCAGTCGGCGTAGGTCAGGTAATGGGCGTTGAAGACGATCTTCTGTGCGTCGGCCTCCGACCAGCGCACGCGCAGGCGGTGGATGCAGCGGTAGTCCTTGCGTTGCATGGCGGGGGAACCTTTCAACCTAGAAGCGGCAGTTGGACACGCCCGCCAGTGCCGTGATCGGCGTGCCAGGCAAGGCGTGACGACGCAGCGGGCTCCTGCCCGCAAGGAGGAGCAACGCCGCGTGGCGCGTCGAGCGCGGCACTGGCGGGCGTGTAGCGCGTTCACCCTCCAGGTGAACTCCAACGAAGCAGCAAATGTCAGTATTCATGTGGCTCTCGCGAAGATGGCAAGGGGTCAACTGCCGTTTCTAGGTTCAAAGTGCAAAAGCGACGCGCAGCGCGGCGGCCGCGTCGTGGTGGGCCTGGCGCGCCTGGGCAATCGCGCGGCCCATCTTGATGAATTCGTGCGTCACGCCGCGGTAGATCTCCAGGTCCACCGGCACGCCCGCCATGCGCAGGCGGTCGCCATAGGCCACGCCCTCGTCGACCAGCGGGTCGCACTCGGCCAGGCCCAGCCACGCCGGGGCCGCGCCTTCCAGGTCGTCCGCCAGCAGCGGCGCAAAGCGCCAGTCCTCGCGCTGTGCATGGTCGGGAATGTATTGGGCAAACATCCAGTCGATTGCTGCCTTGTCCAGCACCGGGCCATTGGCGTAGCGCGCATGCGATTCGGTGTCCTGGTGCGCGGTCGTGCCCGGGTAGAACAGCAACTGCAGGCGCAGCGCCAGCGCCGCGTCGCGCGCCTGCAGGGCGCAGGCCGCGGCCAGCGTGCCGCCGGCGCTGTCGCCGCCGACGGCCAGGCGCGTGGCGTCCAGCTGCAGTTGCGCCTTGCCGTGTGCGGCCAGCCACTGCAGTGCGTCCCAGGCGTCGTCGTGCGCGGTCGGAAAACGGTGCTCGGGCGCCAGGCGGTAGTCCAGCGCCACGACGGCGCAGTCCGACAGGCGCGCCAGCTCGCGGCACAGGATGTCGTGCGTGGCGATCGAGCCGACGGTAAAGCCGCCGCCATGCAGGTACAGCAGCGCGGGCAGGCCCGGCTGCGTGCCGGGTGCGTACAGGCGGGCACGCAGCGCGGCGCCGTCGCGCACCGTAATGGTGAAGTCCTGCACCCGCGCAAGCTCTGCGCGCGGCACTTCCAGCATGCCGGCGCCGGCCTCGTAGGCGGCGCGCGCCTGCGCCGGCGTCAGGGTGTGCAGCGGCGCGCGCGCGGCGCGCGCCATGCGCGTGACGACGCTGCGCATGGTGGGCGTGAGCTCGTCCAGGATGTCCTCGTCCGGCAGATGCAGTTGGGTCATCGCGGCACGCCCGTCAGGAAGCGGCTACCGGCGCGGCCGGAGCCGGGCCCTGCAGCGCGCGCACCGGCACGGCCAGCTGCAGCTCCTTCTCGGCCAGCAGGTCGAGCAGGTCGAAGTGGATTTGCTGCTGCACGTCGCGAAACACCGCGTAGCTGGGCGCCAGCACGTAGTACACGCACTCGAAGGCCATCCAGCCGTCACCAAAGCCGGTCAGGTGAAAGCGGTCGAAGCGCACCTTGTCGATGGCACGCAGCAACGGCGGCACGCTGTGCACGAAGTGCTCGATGCGCGGGCGCGAGGGGTCGATGGCCAGGCGCAGCTCGAACGCGATGCGCCGCTCGGTCATGCGGCTGTAGTTGTGCACCGTCTGCTGCAGCAGCTGGGCGTTGGCAATCGCCAGCTCCTCGCCCGACAGCGACTGGATGCGCGTGCTCTTGATGCCCACGCGCACCACCGTGCCCGACTCGCTGCCAAAGCCGATGTAGTCGCCCACCTCGAAGGGTTTGTCCAGGCCGATGCTGATCGAGGCGAACAGGTCGCCGAGCACGTTCTGCGCGGCCAGCGCCACGGCCACGCCGCCCACGCCCAGGCTGGCGATGAAGGCGTTGACGTTGACCCCGGCATTGGCCAGCACTGCCAGCAGCAGCATGACCCAGATGGCCAGCTGCGCGCTCCACTTGATGACGCCGATCATCACGGGGTTGCGCACCGCGTCGCGCTCGACCGCGCGGCCCAGCAGCACGGCGACGAGGCGGTTGAGCCACAGCGCCACCTGCAGGCCGACGAGCACATGGGTCAACTGCTCCAGCGGGCGCTGCAGCGCCGGCTCGGGCGCCCACACGCGCAGCGCCACCACCACCGACAGCAGCAGCAACACCCAGCCGCGCGTGGCGCGCACCACCGCCGCCAACATCTGCAGCGCGCCGCCAGGGCTGGCTTGCGCCAGCCGGTGCAGGCGCGCGCCCAGCACGGCCAGCGCGCCATGCACGATGGCATAGCCGACAACACCCGCCCCCAGAGCCAACAGCCACGCCAGCAGCGCGTGGCCCCTCCATTGCACGTCCCACAGATCCAAAACAAACACTCCTGTCAAAAAAACCAATCCGCGCCAGCGCGGTTGCGCGCTGGCGTCGCCACTATCCGTTGTTTACTGGAAGTTCACCTGCACCGGCTTCGCCCCGGGCAGGCCGGCGTAGTCCACCGTGACGCTCAGGCCGGCGCGCGGGGGCATCAACGGCGAGAACGAGCCCAGGCTGACCAGGTCTCCCGGCTTGAGCGCCAATTTTTCCTGCGCCAGCGCCTGCGCGATCCAGCTGACCGCGTTCAGCGGATGCTCCAGGATGTCGCTGCCCTGCCCCACCGACAGCACCTTGCCCTGGCCGTCGCGCACCTGCACCTGCATGCGCGCCAGCGCTTCGAGCTGCTGCTGGCGCTCGCCTCGCGTGCGAGCCACGGCAATCGGCGTGCCGGCCACGCCCAGGCGCGCGCCGACGTTGATCGCCGCCACGCCGGCGCCGTTGAGCTTGGGCGGCGCCTGCACGACCAGGTCGGGCAGCTCGATGAACGGGATGATCTGGTCGATGTGCTGCATCACCTCCCAGGGCGTGCGCGCCTGGTTGATGCCCGCGTCCTTGACGCGCACCAGCATGTCGGCCTCGAACAGCGGACGCGCGCCGAACGCTGCCGTCGTGGTGAAGCCGCTGGGCTGAACCATGCCCTCGTAGAGCACGCCCCAGACCGGCGCATTGGTATTGAAACGCTTTTGCACCGCCGGGTTGGTGAGGCCCGCCTTGTAGCCCGCCACCTTGCCCAGCTGGCGCGCCAGCAGCGCGTTGAGCTTGGCGCGGGTGCAGGCGGCATCGGCGTCGCTGAGCGTCTCGAAGTTGGGCGCCGGCGTCTTGGCCGCGTAGTGGCTGGCCAAAGCGGCCACCTGGGCGTCGTCCAGGCAGGCGGCGCCGGCCGCGGCGCTGGCAGCCAGCGCCAGCGTGGTCAATGCAAAGCGAATCTTCATGCGGGTCTCCTCGGGTTGTCATGGGTAGATTGTTGTATTGGCGATTCAGCGCGCCGCAGCCCTTCATTCCATTTTCAAATCAAACGGTTACTTTGTCGGCTTCGCTTGCCGTGCTACAGCACTGCCTGCGCTGCGCCTTCGCGTACCCGATTGATTGAAAAATGGAATCAGTCATCGTCGGGCTGGGCGCTCCAGTCGATCGGGTCCTGTTGCAGCACCATGTCGATGTCCAGGCCCAGCGCAACGCCGACCTCGCCCGGAAAGTTGGCCACCATCTCGCGGTCGCCCATGGCCGCCTCGCGCGCACGGGCGCGCCATGCGGCCAGGTGCAGCACGCCGGCCAGCGGCTCGTAGACATTGTTGGCAAATGGCGCGCTGTGGTAGCGCAGCGCGTCGATGATGGTCTGCGGCAAGTCCCACTGCCGCGCCAGGCCCGCGCTGACCTGGCCATAGCAAAACCCCAGCAGCCGCAGCTCCAGCTTGCCGCGGCGAATGTCCAGCGGGCCGGCCAGGTCGTTGATGTCGTGCATGCGCCGCGCGTCGAACAAATGCATGGCCAGCTCGCCCAGGCCGTGCAGCAGCCCGGCCGTGTAGGCCAGGATCTGGTCGTGATGCACCAGCCCGGCCAGCGAGCGCGCCAGCTTGGCGGTATTGAGGCTGTAGCGCCAGAACGCCTGCAGATTGACCCCGGGAACCGACCCCGACGTGGTGCCCAGCACCACCTGGCCCGCCAGCGCGGGCAGCTGGCGCGTATCGACCAGCACCAGCGCCTGCGCAATGCCGCCCACCTGGCCCTGCAGGCCATAGGCCGGACCATTGGCCTGCTGCAGCAGCTGCGCGGCCAGCGCCGGGTCGCTGCCGACGATCTGGTTGAGGCGGCGCAGGCTGGGCTGCGCCTGTGCCAGCGCACTCTTGAGCAGGGCAACTGCGCGCGGCTGGCTGGGCAACACCACCGGCTGACGCAGCAGGGCATGGATATCCATGGGTCAACGCTTCATGATCGGACGATGGCGGGGATTATCCATACAGAAGCCGCCGCGCCTTCCAGCCATGCCGCCCAACACCGCAGGCAGCCTGCCAAGGCGACATGAGCCCCAAAGCTCCATGGCTCGCGCTTTGCCAAGCCGTTCGGTCAAGCGCGTCGCAAGCCATCGGCGAACCAGGGCTTCATCCGCTGCTCCGGCGCAGTGAGCATCAGAGCTTGCCGCGCACAAGGGCCCGATCCCGCGCGAATACATCTGGAGCCACGACGGCCCCGCGCAGCGCGAGGTGCCATAAAACGGCCAAAGTGCGTCAGCGTTTGCCCTGCAGCTTGGCAAACGCCGACGCCATGGCCGACTGCGGCGCGGGATCGCTCGCGCGGCGCTGCGGCTGGGCGTAGCCCCGTTCCGCGCGGCCCGCGCCCTCGAAGCGGTTCTCGCGCGGGCCATCGCGGCGCGCCGGGGCGGCGTCGAGCTTCATCGTCAGGCTGATGCGTTTGCGCGCGGCATCCACCTCCAACACCTTGACCTTGACGACCTGCCCGGTCTTGACCACCTCGCGCGCGTCCTGGACGAATTTGTGGCTGAGCTGGCTGACGTGCACCAGGCCGTCCTGGTGCACGCCCAGGTCGACAAAGGCGCCGAACTGCGCGACGTTGCTCACCGTCCCCTCCAGAAGCATGCCTTCCTTCAGATCCGAGATCGCCTCGACGCCCTCGTTGAAGCGCGCCACCTTGAAATCCGGGCGCGGGTCGCGGCCGGGTTTTTCCAGCTCGCCCAGGATGTCCTGGACCGTGATCGCGCCAAACCGGTCGCTGGCGAACTGCTCGGGCTTGAGCGTCTTGAGCACTTCGGCGCGGCCCATCAGCTCGTGCACCGGCTTGCCGGTGCGGACGATGATTTGCTCGACCACCGGGTAGGTCTCGGGGTGCACGCCGGTCATGTCCAGCGGGTTGCTGCCGCCGCGGATGCGCAAAAAGCCTGCCGCCTGCTCGAAGGTCTTGGGCCCCAGGCCCGTGACGTCCAGCAGTTGCTGGCGCGTGGTGAACGCGCCGTGCTGCTCGCGCCAGCGCACCACCGACCGTGCCACGCTGGGCGAGAGCCCGGCCACACGCGCCAGCAGCGGGCTGCTGGCGGTGTTCAGGTCCACGCCCACGCTGTTGACGCAGTCCTCGACGACCGCGTCCAGCGTGCGCGCCAGCTCGCTCTGGTTCACGTCGTGCTGGTATTGGCCCACGCCAATGCTCTTGGGCTCGATCTTGACCAGCTCGGCCAACGGATCCTGCAGACGCCGCGCAATGCTGGCCGCGCCGCGCAGGCTCACGTCCACGTCGGGCAGCTCCTGCGATGCGTACTCGCTGGCGCTGTAGACCGAGGCACCCGCCTCGCTGACGACCACCTTCTCCAGCGTCCGCCCTGCCTTGGCGGCCAGCCCGATCAGGTCGGCGGCCAGTTTGTCGGTCTCGCGGCTGGCCGTGCCGTTGCCGATGGCCACCAGTTGCACGCCGTGCTGCTGCACCAGGCGCCCCAGCGTGTGCAGGCTGCCATCCCAGTCGCGGCGCGGCTCGTGCGGGTAGATGGTGGCGGTCTCCACCAGCTTGCCGGTGGCATCGACGACGGCCACCTTGACGCCGGTACGAATGCCCGGATCCAGCCCCATCACCGCCTTGGGGCCGGCGGGCGCGGCCAGCAGCAGGTCGCGCAGGTTGTCGGC
Source organism: Comamonas faecalis (assembly GCF_039538025.1). Lineage (NCBI taxonomy): Bacteria > Pseudomonadati > Pseudomonadota > Betaproteobacteria > Burkholderiales > Comamonadaceae > Comamonas > Comamonas faecalis. Next base: position 73,529 of record NZ_BAABBP010000011.1, on the reverse strand, counting down.
AAACACCTTGATGGCAACTTTTTCCGCCTCCTCGCGCAGGCGCGAGAACAGGTCGCGCTCGGTCGACAGGCTGAGCTTGACGCGCCAGGTCCAGGCCACGCATTTGCGCAGCAGGTCGTCGCTCTTCCTGCCCGCATGGCTCCAGCCCAGGTGCAGGGCGATGCGGCCCTCGGCCAGGCTGGGGGTATCGCTCCTTCCCCCGCTGGGGGAGGGAGTCAATTCAGGCTGCACCAGCTTGGCCTCCAGAATCTCCAGCGCCCGGCCGCGAAACACCGCCAGCGCCCGGTGCGAGGGCACGCGGCCGATCGGCTCGTCATAGTCGAAATAGTCGCGGAACTTGGCGACCTCGGGGTCGTTCTCGTTCTTGCCGTCGACTTTCTTGGCCACCAGCAGTCCATCGCTCCACAGCCATTCGCGCATCGACTGCACCAGCACGGCGTCCTCGGCCCAGCGCTCGCTGAGGATGTCGCGCACGCCGTCAAGCACTGCGTGTGTGGTCGAAAAATCCGGGCCGGGCTTGCCATCGTCCAATACGGTGGCGGGCTGGCAGAAGGCCTGGGCTTCCTCATGGGGATCGAGCGTGGGGTCGGCCAGCAGCTTGTCGGCCAGCGGCTCGATGCCGAACTCGCGCGCGATTTGCCCCTTGGTGCGCCGCTTTTGCTTGAACGGCAGGTAGATGTCCTCCAGCTCCTGCTTGGTCGGCGCAGCCGCAATAGCGGCGCGCAGCAAGTCGGTCAGCTTGCCCTGCTCGTCAATCGCCTTGAGCACGGCGACGCGGCGGTCGGCCAGCTCGCGCAAATAGGACAGGCGCGCCTCGATCTCGCGCAGCTGCACGTCGTCCAGCCCGCCGGTGGCCTCCTTGCGATAGCGCGCAATGAAGGGCACGGTGGCGCCGCCATCGAGCAGTTCCACGGCGGCACGCACCTGGGTTTCGGTGACCTTGACTTCTTCTGCCAACTGGCGGGTGATTTCCTGCATGGACGTGATGAGACTGAAAGACGGAAAACCCGCGTCGGCAAGACTTGCACCGAGATGCGCGCCGCAGACCGGCGGGTGAAAACAAAGCCGCAAAGTTTGCCACAGCACCCCGCCAGACCCAGCTAGGGCCTGTTAACGCTATTTTTGGCGGTGCGAACATACTCAGAACGGCGTCAATCGAGACGTGCGACGCAGCCCAGACCGGGTGTCTGGGCAAGGAGCGCAACGAAGAGTGGCGCCGTTCTGAGTATGTTCCCTTCGGGTTGCGATCAAAAGGGCCATCGCCGGCGTTGCCAGCCTTGCCAAGGGTGGCACCTTGGCTGCGGCTGGCGCCTTGGCGAGTGGCCCTTTTGATCACAACGCATCCGTCAAAAATAGCGTTAACAGGCCCTAGGCCCGGGCATCCAGGCTGCGCGCGCAAGCCAAACGTTCTGCAAGCCTGAACAAACCCTTCGACGCCAGCCTGCCCCCGGGCAAACACCGAGATTTTTCACCACTGGCACGGCTACCCATTCGCCTTTGATGTGTATACATTTTTTGTATATACCGCAGAACACCCTTCCACCACCGAGCGTGCGCCGCCGCACACCCAAGGAGACAGCATGACGACCGCCGTCCATCCCGTTGACGAAAAAATGCCCTTGCTGCGTGTGACCACGCTGGGCCTGCAGCACGTACTGGTGATGTATGCCGGCGCCGTGGCCGTGCCGCTCATCGTCGGGCGGGCACTCAATCTGAACCCCGAGCAGGTGGCCCACCTGATCTCGGCCGACTTGTTCGTCTGCGGCCTGGTCACGCTGATTCAGGCCTGGGGCGCAACGCAGTGGTTTGGCATCAAGCTGCCGGTGATGATGGGCGTGACCTTTGCCGCCGTCGCGCCCATGGTGTCGATGGCGCAAACCACCGGGGGCGAGGCCGGCGCCGGGCTGATTTTCGGCTCGGTCATCGGCGCGGGCATCATCTCCATTCTGATCGCGCCCTTCATGAGCCGCATGTTGCGGTTTTTCCCGCCGGTGGTGACCGGCACCATCATTGCCGTCATCGGCATCAGCCTGATGCGCGTGGGCATCAACTGGATTTTCGGCAACCCCGTCGGCCCCACGGCGCCGTCGGTGCCCCACCCCGATCACCTCAAATGGCTGGCCGACGTCATGACCGTCGACGGGCCGGGCTCGGATCTGCGCCCCCTGCCCAAGGGTTTTGCCATTCTTCCCACCATTCCCAACCCCAAATACGCAGACCTGACCGGCGTCGGCATCTCGGCCGTCGTGCTGGCCACCATCTTGCTGATTGCACGCTTTGGCAAGGGCTTTTGGGCCAACATCTCGGTGCTGCTGGGCATTTTGGTGGGCGGCGTGATCACGGCCGCCATGGGCCTGATGGATTTCAGCAAGGTGGGCAAGGCACAGTGGGTGGACATCGTGCTGCCGTTTCAAATCGCCTATCCGGTGTTCGACCCGGTGCTGATTCTGACCATGTCGCTGATCATGGTGGTGGTGATGATCGAATCGGTCGGCATGTTTTTGGCGCTGGGCGACATGACCGACAAGGAGATCACGGCCGACGACCTCAAGCGCGGCCTGCGCACCGACGGCCTGGGCACGCTGCTGGGCGGCATCTTCAGCACCTTTCCCTATACCAGCTTCTCGCAAAACGTCGGCCTCGTGGCCGTCACCGGCATCAAGAGCCGCTGGGTGTGTGTGGCCGGCGGTTTCATCCTCATCATGCTGGGCCTGCTGCCCAAGATGGCGGCGCTGATCGAGTCGCTGCCCACCGTGGTGTTGGGCGGCGCCGGCCTGGTGATGTTCGGCATGGTGGCGGCCACCGGCATCCGCATCCTGTCCAACGTCGACTTTCACAGCAACCGCAACAACGCGATGATCGTCGCCGTCTCCATTGGCGTGGGCATGATTCCGCTGGTCGCACCCAACTTCCGCCAGTGGATGCCCCACGCCATCCATCCGCTGGTCGAGTCGGGCATTTTGCTGGCATCCATCTGCGCCGTGCTGCTCAACCTGTTCTTCAACGGCGCGCGCCACGACGTCAGCGCCCAGATCCAGGCCGCCCGCCAGGCGGAGGCCCACTGAAGCCGTGCACATTACTTGTCGCACTTACGGCATCTGTCACACACTTGCATTTGCACACCGATGAATGTCTGTGCCGCTTATGGCTCCGGCGCGCTTGCAGTAAGCTAGCAAGCGGCAATCCCAGCACCGAATTTTTCTTTCCTGCCATGACCCAAAAACTCTCTCCCGCGGAAGCCGCCTTGCGCGAGGCCGCGCTCGAATACCACCGCAGTCCCATCAAGGGCAAGATCTCGGTCACGCCGACCAAGCCTCTGTCCAGCCAGCGCGACCTGTCGCTGGCCTACTCGCCCGGCGTGGCCTACCCCTGCCTGGACATCCAGGCAGACCCGGTCAAGGCCTATGACTACACAGCGCGCGGCAACCTGGTCGGCGTCATCACCAACGGCACGGCCGTGCTGGGCCTGGGCGACATCGGCCCGCTGGCGGGCAAGCCGGTGATGGAGGGCAAGGGCTGTCTGTTCAAGAAGTTCGCCGGCGTCGACGTGTTCGACATCGAGCTGGCCGAGCGCGACCCGGACAAGATCATCGAGATCGTCGCCGCGCTGGAGCCCACGCTGGGCGGCATCAACCTGGAGGACATCAAGGCGCCCGAATGCTTCTACATCGAGCAGGAGCTGTCCAAACGCATGAACATCCCGGTGTTCCATGACGACCAGCACGGCACGGCCATCATCTCCAACGCCGCGCTGATCAACGCGCTGGAACTGGTGGGCAAGAAGATAGCCGACGTGAAGATCGCCGTCTCGGGCGCCGGCGCCGCGGCGATTGCCTGCGTCGACGTCATGGTCGGCCTGGGCGCACGGCGCGAGAACATCTTCATGGTCGACTCCAAGGGCGTGATCTACGAGGGCCGCCCCGGCGGCATGGACGCTTCCAAGGCGCGCTACGCGCAAAAAACCGACGCGCGCACGCTGGCCGACGCCGTCAACGGCGCCGACGTGTTCCTGGGCTGCTCGGCCCCCGGCGTGCTGACGGCCGAGATGGTCAAGACCATGGCGGACAAGCCCGTCATCCTGGCGCTGGCCAACCCCGAGCCGGAGATCCGCCCGGAGCTCGCCAAGGCGGTGCGCCCGGACTGCATCATGGCGACGGGTCGCTCGGACTACCCCAATCAGGTCAACAACGTCCTGTGCTTTCCCTACATCTTCCGCGGCGCGCTCGACTGCGGCGCGTCCAAGATCACCGAGGCGATGAAGCTCGCCTGCGTGCACCAGATCGCCGCGCTGGCCAAGGAAAATGTGAGCGAGGAAGTCGCCAACGCCTACGCCGGCCAGGAGCTGTCGTTTGGCCCCGACTACCTGATCCCGACGCCGTTCGACTCACGCCTGATCCTCAAAATTGCGCCGGCCGTGGCGCAGGCCGCTGCCGACTCCGGCGTCGCCACCCGCCCCATCGCCGACATGCAGGCCTACAAGGAGCAGCTCTCGCGCTTTGTCTACCAGACCGGCATGCTGATGCGCCCGGTGGTCAATGCCGCGCGCGCCCTGCCCGCCGAGCTCAAGCGCGTGGCCTACGCCGACGGCGAGGACGAGCGCGCTCTGCGTGCGGCGCAGTTCGCCATCGATGACGGCATCGCCCACCCCATTCTGATCGGCCGCCCCGCCGTCATCGCCGCGCGCATCGCCAAGGCGGGCCTGCGCATGCAGCCGGGCAAGGACGTGGAAATCTGCGACCCGGCGGACGACCCGCGCTTTCGCCAGTACTGGGAGACCTACCACGGCATGATGAAGCGCCACGGCGCGACGCCCGAGGTGGCCAAGGCCGCGGTGCGCCGCTCCAACACCATCATTGGCTCGCTGATGGTGCACCTGGGCGACGCCGACGCGCTGATCTGCGGCCTGGTCGGTTCATTCGAGACCCACCTCGAACGCATTCACAGCATCCTGGGCCACGCACCGGGCGTGCAGCAGTATTCGGCCGTCAACGCCCTTGTCACCGACAAAGGACCGCTGTTCATCACCGACACCTACGTCAATGAAAACCCGAGCGCCGAAGAACTGGCCGACATTGCCTGGCACGCGGTGCAAGAGGTGCAACGCTTTGGCCTGCCCGCGCGCGTGGCATTCCTGTCGCATTCCACGTTCGGATCGTCCAAGCGGGCAAGCGCCAGCAAGATGCGCCAAGCACGCGACATTTTCGTCGCGCGCCACCCCGACATCGAGTGCGACGGCGAACTGCATGGCGACGCGGCGCTGGAGCCCGCCATCCGCACGCGCTACCTGGGCGACTCGACGCTGATCGGCTCGGCCAACCTGCTGGTCTGCCCCAACATCGACGCGGCCAACATCCTCTACAACGTGCTCAAGCAGACGACGAGCGGCGGCGTCACCGTCGGCCCCATCCTGATGGGCGTGGGCGGCACGGCGCACATCCTCACGCCCGCCTCCACGGTGCGCCGCGTGGTCAACATGACCGCGTTGGCCGTGGTCAACGCCGCCGCGCTGCGCGCCCAGCAAGCCTGACCGGCAGGGCAGCACAGCAAAAAGCGCAGGCCGCCCCACCGGGGCGCCTGCGCTTTTGTATGCGTGACCGAGGCTGGCTTACTGTTTGATCGCCTCGATCTGCGCGACGATGCGCACGTTCTTGGGAAAGCCGAACTGCACACCGTAGTCCACGCCGAACTGCGTACGGTCGATGGTCGTCTCGAAATCGCCGCCGCACACCTCGCGCTTGAGCATGGGGCTGTCGTAGCAGGCAAACTGCTTGGCCGTGAACGTCGCCGGCTGGGTCTTGCCCTTGATCGTCAGCTGGCCGGCAACCGCCACCACCTTGTCGCCGTCGAACTGGAACTGATCGCCCACGAAGCTCGCCTTGGGAAACTGCTCGGCATCAAAAATGTCGGCGCTTTGCAAATGCTTCTCGAACGGCGGCGTGCCGGTGGTCAGCGAGGCGATGTCGAAATGGATCTCCACCTTGCCGGTCTTGGCCACCTTATCCAGCATCACCGTGCCTTCCTTGCGCTCGAAACGCCCGCGGTTGACCGAGGCGCCAAAGTGCCCGATCTCGAAGGTCGCAAACGTGTGCGTCGGGTCGATGGCGTAGGTACCCATCTCGGCATGGGCGGCACCGGCCACCACGGCGGCGGCTACGGCGGTCGTCAGAAGTTGCGCGATACGCATGGTTTTCTCCGTTGAAACAAATAAAAATGATTACAGCTTGCCCACACCGGTGAGTGCGAACTTGAACTTGACCTGCACGTCGTCGGCCACCATCGAGGTGTCGGCCCACTCGTTCTCGCCAATCTTGAACACCAGGCGCTTGATCACGAAGCTGCCCGTCGCGGTCGTCACGTCGCCCGCCTGGGTCAGCACGACCGGCAGCGTCAGAGGCTGCGACGCGCCCTTGATCGCCAGCGTGCCGTCCACCTCATACTTGCCCGCGTCCAGCTTGCGGATCGCGCTCGACTCAAAGCGCGCCTGCGGAAACTTGGCCACGTTGAACCAGACCGGCTTGGGCAGTTCGGCATCGGTCTCCTTCACGCCCAGCGTGGCGCTGCCGGTGTCGACGGTGAACGCCACCTTGCTCGCCTGCGGCTGCGCCGGATCAAATGCCAGCTCGGCGTCAAAGCGCGTGAACTGCCCCTGCACCGGCACGCCCATCTGCTTGCTGACGAACACGATCTCGCTGCTGGCCGGCATCAGCTTTTGCTGCGCCAGCGCCAGCGTGCCGGTCAGCAACCCGGCGCATGCCAGCACCGGAGCAACCCAAAAAGATGAACGCATCAGGAAAACTCCTCAAAAAAATCCAAAAACCGCCGCACCACGAATCAGCCGCGCCCCGGCAGCATGCGCGCCAGCAGCCCATCGCGGTCGAGCCACTGGTGCTTGAACACCGCCGCCAGGTGCAGCAGCACCAGCGCGCCCAGCGCATATGCGGCCACTGCATGCCAGGGCTTGATGGCGTCGGCCAGCGCCGGGCTGGCCGGCACGAAGTCGGGCAGCGGCAGCACGCCGAAATACACGATCTGCAAGCCCGCCGCCGAGCTGTAGGCCCACCCCACCAGCGGCACCACCAGGCACAGCAGGTACATCAGACCGTGCGTTGCATGGTGTGCCCAGTGCTGCCAGCGCGGCATGGCCGCTGCCATCGCCGCAGGCAGCGCGGGCGGGCGGTGCGTGAAGCGCCACAGCAGGCGCACCAGCGTCAGCGCCAGCACCGTCATGCCGGCCCATTTGTGCCAGTTGTACAGCTTCAGGCGCTGGGGGGAGAACGGCAGATCGACCATGTACCACCCCATGATGAACATGCCGATGATGGCCAGCGCCAGCAGCCAGTGCAAAACAATCGCCGGCAGGCCATAGCGCAATGCCGGTGGCGACGAAACAGCCATCGAAGACAACCTCTGAAGACGAATCAGGCGGGAATTCCACCTTGAAAAACGCCAGTCTAGGTGCCCGGACATCAATCAAATTTCAATTCGATTGTCGCGATAGTTCATATTTTTTGAAGAACCAATCCGCCAGCCACGATCGGAACACCGCATTGACTCATCTGGTTACAAAATGGGCGACAATCGTGGTCAGACATTTGCGCCAGCACCAGCGTGGCGCGTTTCTCCAGCACAACGGCCAATCATGAGCACACCAGAACACCCCATCGTCTTCGGCACCGAGGACATCCTGATCAGCCTGTGCAACTCGGTCACGCGCGTGCTGTCGGTCGCCACCCAAGGCACGGTGCAATATTCAGGCATGGTGCAACGCATCACCAAGACCTGCCTCAAGCCCGACATCGGCTGCTTCGTACTGTTCAATGGCGGTTTCTCCGGGCTGGTCATCATCAACTTCTCGGCCGACGCGGCCATGGAGATCTACCAGAACTACCTGGTGAGCATGGGCATGTCGCGCGGCGAGCTGGCCACCTCCTACACCAGCGACGAAGTCGCCAACGTCATGGGCGAGCTGATGAACCAGGTGGTCGGCGACTTCACCGGCAAGATCCGCCGCGAGCTGCACACCCACATCTCGCAGAACCAGCCCAAGATGATGACGCTCAACCAGCCGGTCGTGCTGAGCGTGGACGCCAACCTGGATCAGCCCGAGGCGCGCCGCGTGACCTTCTACACCGCAGGCAACAACCTGTTCTACCTGGAGTTGGCCGTCGATCGCACGCAGTTCATCAAGCTCGTCGACTTCGAGCCCCAGGCCGCCCCCGACCCCGACGCGCTGATGGCGCAGGTGGCCGGCACCCGAGGCGCAGACACGGCGCCTCCTGCCGGCGCGGACGGCGACACCGACGCCTTCTTGCGCTCGATGGGGTTTTGAGCCCCCCAGCCGAGCGCCAGCGCCCCGCGGGCGCGCGCTAGAATCGCCTGTTCTGCAAGCCGGCCAGCCCGCCTTGCACGACATCCGCGGAAGCTTGGCAGAGTGGTCGATTGCACCGGTCTTGAAAACCGGCAACCCGCAAGGGTTCCAGGGTTCGAATCCCTGAGCTTCCGCCAATAAAACAAATATTTGACGCAATTTCCAGCAGCACACCAGGTGCTTGCAAACCGGCAAAAATCTCGGCGACTCATGGAGCCGCACCGCCTGCACTTCAGCCGCGAATCCAGCCCGAGCCAGGCGCCCATCCCGTTGCCGACACGTCGCGCAGTGCGCTTCCTGACGCGCCCTGCGTCAGAGGTTGAGAATCAATTGGCAGTGCCCGAGAGGCGCGTCACAACGCACCCAATCGAGGCTGAGTGCTGCGGCTCCAGCAGTGCCTGCGCACTGCTGGACAGCACGAAGAAGGTCAGCCTCTGGCTGGCCTGCGCCCTGCAAGGGCAAAACGCAGTGCAGTAGCTCGGGCCATGGCGAGTATTTGCAACGATGAGCAGGGGGTGTCTTGGCGTGCAAAGCGGACATGGAGAATTTTTCTCAACCTCTCGGCCCGCTGGACAAGGCCGCCACCCACCCCCCAAGCACTACCGGCTCTTGCGGCCATGGCAATGCGTGGCGGCATCAGGCAGGCGATTGTTCGTCATGACTTAAGTCAAAGACAAAATGATCCGAAAATCACAGCAAGAGACATTTTTCTTCTGCCAAGCCTGAAGTTCTTTCCCATGGACACTTCACTGTGAATCCTTTCACCAGCCCCATCGCGCCAAGCCTCTGGGGCCGCCTGTCCAGCACGCTGGAGCGCGCCTACTGGAGGCTGCTGGTCGTCGCCCTGCCCTGCGCCGTACTCGGGTTGTCCGTGCTGGCGCTGCTGACCTGGGCGCCGAATTACGCCTTCGAAGAGCCCGTGCCCTTGCCTTTGCGCGTGCTGCAAGACAAGGGCGACACGCTGGATCCGGCCACGGCATGGGCGGCGCTGGCCCAGGAGCAGCCGGTGCTTCTGCGTGATACACGGCTTGCAGAGGCGCCGTTCTGGTTCGCGTTCGCGGTGCCGGCAGCCGAGTTGGATCCGTCGGCGGTGATCGAACTCCCGTCGCGCCACATGACGGATGTCACCTGCTGGGATGGCGCAGCCCTTGCGCCGCTCGGCAGCGCGGATCGCCTCCAGCAGCAGGGGCGGCTGTTTGCATCGCGCGCCGGCTTTGGTTTGCGGGTGCAGGGCCTGGCGGCCGGTACCACAGTGCTGTGCAAGGCCAGCTTCGTCGGCCCCGCGCGCCTGACGGCGCAGCGCTGGAGCGAGGATGCCCTGGCAATGGCCAGCCACTCGTTCGAGCGCAATGCAGGCCTGCTCGAAGGCGGCATTCTGATGCTGGCGCTGTTCGTCCTCATCACGGCGCTGATCAATCGCAACGCCACCTATGTGCTGTTCGCGGTGTGGCTGTTGATCAACCTGCGCATGGGGGCGCTGTCGGCCGGCTGGGATTGGCAATGGCTGGGGCACGGCGTGCCGCCAGCCTGGCTCACGCCCATGCGGGCGATCACGGTGGCTCTGCTGTATGGCGTGACCATCGTGCTGTTTTGCGCCCTGTTTCGCGAGGAACTGCCCCGCGTGGGCTTCAGGCGGCTGGTCACGCTGATGCAATGGAGCTGTGCGCCGGTGCTGCTTCTGTCCATCGTGCTGCCCTTTGCCCAGTTCCTGCCGGTGGTCTGGCTGTGTACCGCGCTGGGCAGCGCCGTGCTGGTGTTCTTGCTGGTGCGCATCGTCATCATCACGCGGTCGACGGTGGCAGCCTGGTATGGCGCATCGATTGGCGTGGCGCTGCTGTCGAGTGCCTATGAGGTCGTGGCGGCCGCTTTTGGCCTGCAGACCTGGATCGGCTCGGTCAACAGCGTCACCGCGGCGCTCGCGTCCAGCCTGCTGGCAACCATGGCCATTGCGGCCCAGATGCGCCAGGAGCATGAGCAGCGCGTGCAGGCACAGGCCAAGCTGGAGCACAGCTTCGAGGTCATGCCGCTGGGCCTTTTCACGCTCGACCTCCAGGGGCGCTTCGTCGCCGCCAATCCGGCACTGCGCGCGGCGCTGGGTATCAACGTGCTGGCGCATGGCGAGCACCGCTGGGGCCATTACTTCGCCGCCGTGGATTGGCAGCACATGCTCCAGTCTTTGCACGCCCAGCCCGCGGCCGAATTCGAACTCGTCGGCCCTCGCAGCCGGCACTTTCTGGTGCGAGCCTCTCTTGCCGGCGAACGCATCGAGGGGTCGCTGCAGGACGTGACCGAGCGCTCACTGGCAACCGAGCGCCTGCAGTACCTGGCCCATCACGATCCGCTGACCCGGGTGCTCAACCGCGAAGCCATCCGCGCCGAGCTCGACGGCGCATTGCACGGCGCCGGCGCCACCCACGCGCTGGCACTGGCCTTTCTCGACCTGGATCGCTTCAAGCTCATCAACGACCTGTTCGGCCACCATGCCGGCGACGAGGTGCTGCGCCAGGTCTGTGCGCGCACCCAGGCCCTGCTGCACAACGGCATGCACCTGGGGCGCATGGGGGGTGACGAGTTCCTTCTGCTGATGCCCGGCCGCAGCATGGCGCAGGCCAGCGCCCTCTGCCAGAGCATCGTGGACAGCATCAGCGGCCAGCCCTACCGCGTGGGCGGCAGCTCCTTTTACGCGCGCGGCTCCATAGGCCTGGTCGAGGTTGCCGCCGGCAGTTCAACCAAGGATGCCATCGCCGCCGCCGACCGCGCCTGCCGCGAGGCCAAGCAAAGCCGCGGCAGCCATCTCGTCGTGTTCGATCGCCATTCGCACGCACTGCAAGAGCATGAGGCCGAGATCCGCCTGGCAGGCCAGTTGTCGGCCTCCGACGACCTACCCGGGCTGTACCTGCTGATGCAGCCCATCATGTCGCTGCGCGAGCCCGATCAATCGCTGGACTTCGAGGTGCTGCTGCGCATGCGCGACGCCGACGGCGAGGAGGTGCCCACGGCGCGCCTGATCACGGCGGCCGAGAACAGCGGGCGCATGGGCGTGATCGACCGCTGGGTGCTGCGGCGCACGCTGGCCTGGGTGCGCGAGCACCAGGGCCGGCTGCCACGCACGCGCTTCATCTGCATGAACCTCAGCGGCGCGTCGCTCAACGACGAGTCCTTCGTCCGGGACGCCGTCGAACTGCTGCAGCGCTACGCCGACGTGGCCCGCTACCTGTGCCTTGAAATCACCGAGAGCGTGGCCCTGCACGACCTGGAGAACACCCGGCGCTTCATTGCCCAGGTGCACGACCTGGGCGCCAAGGTGGCGCTCGACGACTTCGGCGCGGGCTACACCTCGTTCTCCTACCTCAAGGGGCTGCGCGGGGATCTGCTCAAGATCGACGGCAGCTTCATCGTGAACATGAACCAGCACCCGGCCAACCTGGCCATCGTCGAGGCCATCGTCGGCCTGGCACGCAACCTCGGCATGCGGACGGTGGCCGAATGGGCCGAGGACGGCGCGACGGTGCAGGCCCTGGCCGAGATCGGCGTCGACTATGTGCAGGGTTTCGCGGTCGCACGGCCGCAAGCGCCGGAGCGCCTGCTGGACATGCGCTCGTCGGCCGACCTGATCGAGGACACCGGTCTGCTGCACTCCCTGCTGCTGCAGGCATGGCCCACGCCATCGTTGTTCGACGACTCAAGGCCGGGCAGCGGCCCCCATTGATTCCATTTCTATATCGATCGAGTACGCGAAGGTGAAGCGCAGACAATGCTGTAGCACGGCAAGCGAAGCCGACAAAGTAATCGGTTGATATAGAAATGGAATGACAGGACGGGCGGCAGATCAGGTCACGTGGACGGCGCCTGCTTCGGTGCGGCAAACATCTGCTGCACCCATGCCGGCACCACAGGCGCCGCGGACACCACGGGCGCCTGCGGCGCATCCAGCTGAATGTCGGGATGGCGCGTGCGGAAGATGAAATTGAAAAGAGGATGGCCTGCCTGCGCCCAGCGCGCCTGCGCCGTGCCGACTTCGAACTTCATCACGCGGTGCGGCAGATTGCTTGCATGGCGCAGCGGAACATAGCCCAGCTCGGGGTAGACGTCGTCAAACAGCAGCCGCATGTATTGGCGATCGACCGGAGCGCGCCCAGCAACCACCATCCACTCCACCCGGGTCGCCTGGCAATAGAGAAAAAAGGCCTTGAACAACACGGTCTTGACCAGGGTTCCCACCCGCCCTTCGGCAACGCCCAGGCGCGTCGCCTCGGCCAGCAGGCGGCCGCTCAGCAATGGCGGCAGGGTGAGCGACTGCTCCAGCGCCAGCGGCTCATAGCGGTTGGTCTGTATGCGCATGGTGCCCAGCGGCGCGCCATCGAGGTGCGACTCGGCAAGCAGCACCACGGCACCGTCTGCAAAGTCGGCCGCCTCGGGCTGCTGCAGGGTACGGGCAAGATCGGGGACATGGCGCGCATAGGCCGCATGGCGTATGAAGACGGCCTTCTCCAGGGCCTGCTCATCGCTGACCACGCGCACTGAAAACGGCAGCCGCTCTTCGGCCATGGTCGCCGAGCCGGCCTCCTCGCAGTGACTGACGCCACCGGCCTGGGGCGTCTTGTGCTGCATGCCGAGAGGGGCGGGCATGCCTGGTTCGGAGGGCATCATGGGGGGCGAAATCATGGTCGAGTCTCCCGGCCTGTCGGGACTGCAGGCCATGTGCTGCACTATCGTGGCACGCAAGACGGCGCCATCGCCGGATGAACCGCCAACATTGCCCTCTTTTCCAGCCACTGCGGCGGCTGCGGATGCGAAAAATGCCATCCAGCCCGGCACCGACACCGGGTGTCTGCCGCTTCTACTCTGCCACTTCGGCGACGCACTGCGCCTGTGCCGCCTGCACACCCGCATACGCCATGCACGCGCCGTCCACCGCGACATGGCCGTGGTCGCCCTGCACTGGCGCATGCAGCGAGGACATGCGCAGGCCCAGCCGCAGCCCTCCCACGCTCAAGCCCACCATGGTGTGGTCGCCGCGAAACGAGCGCTGCACGACGCGCGCGGCCACGCCCTGGCCGGCGGTGTTCCAGCGCAGCTGCTCGGGGCGCAGCATCACCGTGGCGCTGCCGTCGGGCACGACGGCAGCGTCGTGCAGCGGCAGGCGGCCCAGCGGGCAATCCACCGTCTGCGCATGGCACCGGCCCTGCACAAAAATGGCCGAGCCGGTCAAACGCGCAACGGCTGCGTCCGCCGGCTGCCAGTACACGGCCTCGGGCCGGGCGCACTGCATAATCTGCCCAGCCTGCATCACGGCCAGCTGGTCGGAGACCGCAAACGCCTCGCCCGGGTCGTGCGTCACCAGAATGGCCGTGGTGCCGGTGGCGCGCAGCACGCCGACCACCTCCTCGCAGATGCTGCGGCGCAGGTCCAGATCCAGCGCGTTGAAGGGCTCGTCCAGCAGCACCAGGGACGGCCCGGGCGCCAGCGCGCGCGCCAGCGCCACGCGCTGCTGCTGCCCGCCCGACAGCTCGTGCGGGTAGCGCGCGCCCAGGCCTTGCAGGCCGGTCAGGCTCAGCACCTCCTGCACCCGCTGGCGGTGGTCGCCGCGGCGCGGCAGGCCGTAGCGGATGTTGCCCTCCACGGTCAGGTGCGGAAACAACGTGCCCTCCTGAGGCACATAGCCGATGCTGCGCCGCTCGGGCGGGACGAACCGCGCCGCCGACGCGACCACTTGCTCGCCAAAGGCGATGCGCCCGCGCTCGACATGCTCGAAACCGGCGATCAGGCGCAGCAAGGTGGTCTTGCCGCAGCCCGACGGGCCCAGCAGCGCCAGCACCGACCCGGCCGCCACCTGCAGCTCGATGCCGCGCAGCACCTCGACCGAGGCATAGGATTTGTAGAGGTCGTGGACGGCAATCTGGCTCATCGGGCGTGGTGCAGCATGCGGCGGGTGAAGACCCAGACCGGCAATATGGAAAGAACTACCAGCATGGCGGCAAACGGGGCCGCCGCAGCGTATTCGCCGTCGTTGGTATAAGACCAGACCTCGGTGGCCAGCGTGATCGAGCCGGTGGGCGCCAGCATCAGCGTGGCGGTGAGCTCACGCACCATCTCCAGCGTCATCAGCGCCAGCGCCGCACCAATGCCCGGCGCGATGTTGGGCAGCACGACCGAGAAGAACACCTGGTGCGGGCGCCGTCCCAGGCTGCGGGCGATGTTCTCGATCTGCGGCGGCAGCAGCTCGATGGAGGCGCGCAGCGACGACTGCGCCAGCGGCAGATAGAGGATGGCGTAGGCCAGCAGCAGCACCAGCAGGCTCTGGTAGAGCGCGGGCACGATGCGCAGTGACAGGAACACCAGCGCCAGCGCCACCACCACGCCCGGCAGGCCGTGCACGACGTAGGGCAGGCGCTCGGCCAACTGCGCCAGCCGCCCACGCTGGCGCACCGCCAGCAGCACCAGCGGAATGGCCAGCACGCTGGTGAGCAACGCGCCCGAGCCGGCAAACGTAATCGAGCCGCGCACCGCGAGCCACAGCTCGGCAAAGCCGCCGCCGGCTGAGCTGCCCGTCAACAGCCAATAGCCCAGCATGCCCAGCGGCACGCCCAGCGACAGCAGGCCCAGCAGGAGGAACAGCGCCAGCACCAGCAGCAGGCGCGCACCGCGCAGCGCCACCAGGCGCGGGGTGCGCGCACTGCCCCGGCCCACGCGCGCCACGCGCCGGCCGGCGCGCAGGCGCATCTCCAGCCAGGCCGGCGGCACGCACAGCAGCATCAGCACGATGGACAGCGCCGCCGCGGCCGAGCTGTCGAAGTGCAGCTCATAGGACTCGAAGATCGCGGTGGTGAAGGTCTGCACGCGCAAGAACGCCAGCGCGCCGAATTCGGCCAGCATGTGCGTGAGCACCAGCAGCGCGCCGCCGCCCAGCGCCGGCATCAGCTGCGGCAGCAGAGCGCGGCTAAAGGTGCGCCATGGCCCCACGCCCAGCGAGCGCGAGACGTCCTCGAATGCCGGGTCGGTGCCGCGCAGCGCCGCCGCCACCGGCAGGTAAACCAGTGGGTAGCTGGCCAGCGCCAGCACCAGAATGGCGCCCGCCAGGTTCTGGAAGGTCGCGCCGATCGACGCCCAGGCATAGCTGGAGACGAAAGCCGGCAGCACCAGCGGCAGGCTGGCGGCCACGCGCCAGAAGCGGCGCAGCGGCAGATCGGTGCGCTCCACGCACCAAGCCACGCCCAGGCCGATGCCGATCGACAGCAGCGTGACGCCGGTGGCCAGCGCCAGGGTGTTGAGCAGAAGATCCAGCGTGCGCGGGCGCAGCAGTTCGGCGCCCACCTCGGCCAGGCCGGCCTGAGCCGTGCGAATGGCGATATAGACCAGCGGAAGCGCCACCACGCCAATCGACAGCAGCGCCGCCAGCATCAGCCAGGGATGCTGCCAGCGCCTGCGCATGCGCTCCAGACGTCCCGCGCGCTGCGGCAGGCCCGTACGTGCGGCCAGAAGTTGCTCCACCGGGAAACCCCTGTTCACAAAAGCATTTGGCGCCGGGGAGGTTGCCCGCCCGGCGCCAAGCGCGGCTTCACATCAGGCCAGGCCCGCCTCGCGGCGCAGCGCCAGCGCCTCCTCGGCCCCGCCCAGGTTGGCCGGGCTGACCTTGGGCGGGTGCAGTTCGTCGAAGGGCTTGAGGTCGAAGCTCGATTCGACCTTCGGGTTCATCGGCCACTCGGCAACCACCCCGGCCAGCACCTTCTGGCCAGCCACGCTGGTCATGAACTCGACCAGCTTCTGCGCCGCAGCGGCATTCTTCGCGGTCTTGAGCACGCCGACGGCCGATACCGTGATCAGCGCGCCCGGATCGCCGTCGCCCGAGAAATGCAGCGCCGACTGCATGTTGGCCATGCCTTTTTCCTTGGCCACGTTGTACCAGTAGTAGTTGTTGATCAGCGCGGTGGCAATCTCGCCGCGCTCCACGGCCGTCATCGCCGCATTGTTGCTGCCGTAGATCTCGCCATAGCGCTTCAGGCCCTTGAGCCAGTCGAGCGCCACATCGCGCCCCTTGAGCGTACTGATCGCGACGATCTGCTGCTGAAAGGCGCCACTGGTCGGCACGAACGCCACGCGTCCCTTCCACGCCTCGGTCGCCATGTCCAGCACCGAGCTGGGCAGCGCGTCCTCGGACACCATGGACTTGTTATAGACCGTGACGCGGCTGCGCGCGGTCACGCCCACCCACGTGCCGTTCGGATCGCGATAGTCGGCTCGCACCTGATCCAGCGTCTTTTGCGGCAGTGGTGCCAGCAGTCCACGCTCGGCCAGCGCAGCCACCGGTGGGCTTTCCTCGGAGAAGAACAGGTCGGCCGGCGAGCGCTCGCCCTCTTCGATGATCTGGTTGGCCAGTTGGATACTGCTGCCCTTGCGGCTCTCCACGCCAATGCCCGTGGCCGCCGCAAACGCCTCCAGCAGCTTGAACGTGGTCGCCTTGTGCTGGCCGTTGTACAACACGAGCGTGGGCTTGCTCGCCGCCTGCACCTGTCCCATCAGGGCCGGCCCTGCGGCCGCCGCCGCGCCCAAGGCCAAGCCACGTCGTACGAAAGAACGGCGCCCAAAGTCGTGCATAAAAGCTCCAGAGTGTTGTCAATTGACTGGGGCGGAGTATAAACGCTAGCAATTCTCATTAAGGATGTCCTGCATAACCCTCGCGAGTCGGTGGTAGTGCAGATCGGGATGGGGCGCGCAAAGGGCGACAGCACCGCCAAACCGGCATACAGTCGCGCCATGACGATACCGAGCCCCCTGCCCTCCCCCGATCCCGACCCCCAGGAGAGCGCCGAATGGCGCGAAGCCTTCACCGCGCTCGTTGCCACGCAAGGGCCCGAGCGAGCGCGCTTCATCCTGAATGAGCTCGCGCGCCTGGCGCGCAATGGCCAGCTGGGCTGGCAGCCCGACCTGAACACCCCGGCCATCAACACCGTCAGCGCCCAGGCCCAGCCCGCGTTCGGCGGCGACCTGGCCATCGAGGAGCGCCTGGCGTCCTTGATGCGCTGGAACGCCCTGGCCATGGTGGTGCGCGCCAACAAGGCCTACGGCGAGCTGGGCGGGCATATCGCCAGCTACGCCAGCGCGGCCGACCTGTTCGAGGTCGGCTTCAACCATTTCTTCCACGCCCGCGAAGGGCTGGCGCCGGGCCAGCACCGCGGCGACCTGGTGTTCTTCCAGCCCCACAGCGCGCCGGGCGTGTATGCGCGCGCGTTTCTCGAAGGCTTTCTGACCGAGTCCGACCTGCTGCATTTCCGCCAGGAGATCACCGCCCCGGCCGAGGGCGCGCGCGGCCTGTGCAGCTACCCCCACCCCTGGTCGATGCCCGACTTCTGGCAGTTCCCCACCGGTTCGATGGGCATAGGCCCGATCAGCAGCATCTACCACGCGCGCTTCATGCACTTTCTGACCGACCGCGGCCTGCTCGACTGCGACGGGCGCAAAGGCACAGAAGGACACACCGCGATGCGGCGCGTGTGGGGCGTGTTCGGCGACGGCGAGATGGACGAGCCCGAGAGCACCAGCGCGCTGACGCTGGCCGCGCGCGAGGGCCTGGACAACCTGGTCTGGGTGGTCAACTGCAACCTGCAGCGGCTCGACGGCCCGGTGCGCGGCAACGGGCGCATCGTCGACGAGCTCGAGCGCCTGTTCACCGGCAGCGGCTGGAACGTGATCAAGCTGCTGTGGGGCAGCGACTGGGACGGGCTGTTCGCGCGCGACCTCACGGGCGCGCTGGTGCGCACGCTGGGCGAGACGGTGGACGGCCAGATGCAGACCTTTGCCGCCAAGGACGGGCGCTACAACCGCGACCACTTCTTCAACCAGAGCCCCGAGCTGGCGGCGCTGGCCCAGGGCATGACGGACGAGCAGATCGACCGCTTGAAGCGCGGCGGCCACGACCTGGTCAAGATCCATGCCGCCTACGCGCAGGCGGCCGCGCACCGGGGCCAGCCCACGGTCATCCTGGCGCACACCAAGAAGGGCTACGGCATGGGAGCGGCCGGCGAGGGCAGGATGACCACGCACAGCCAGAAGAAGCTCGACGACAACGCGCTGATCGAGTTTCGCAACCGTTTCAACCTGCCGCTCACCGACGCACAGGCGACGGGGCTGGAATTCCTCAAGCCCGCACCCGACAGCGCCGAGATGCAGTACCTGCAGGCGCGCCGCCAGGCGCTGGGCGGCTACCTGCCGCGCCGCGAATCCGCCTGCGAGCCGCTGCCCGTTCCGCCGCTGGCCAGCTACGCGCAGTTCGCGCTTGCAGCAGGGGGCAAGGAGATGAGCACCACCATGGCCTTTGTGCGCATGCTGGGCAATCTGCTCAAGGATGCGCAGCTGGGCCCGCGGGTCGTGCCCATCGTCGCCGACGAGGCGCGCACCTTCGGCATGGCCAACCTGTTCAAGCAGGTCGGCATCTACAGCAGCGTAGGCCAGCGCTACGCGCCCGAGGACATCGGCTCCATCCTCTCGTACCGCGAGGCGCGCGACGGCCAGATCCTGGAGGAAGGCATCAGCGAGGCCGGCGCACTGGCCAGCTGGACGGCGGCCGCGACCAGCTACAGCGTGCACGGCCTGGCCATGCTGCCGTTCTACATTTACTACTCGATGTTCGGTTTTCAGCGCGTGGGCGACGCCATCTGGGCCGCGGCCGACCAGCGCGCCCGCGGCTTTCTGCTGGGCGCCACGTCGGGCCGCACCACACTGGGCGGCGAGGGCCTGCAGCACCAGGACGGCACCAGCCACCTGGTGGCGTCCACCATCCCCAACTGCAAGGCCTGGGATCCGGCCTTTGCCGGCGAGATGGCGGTGATCATCGACGCCGGCATGCGCGAGATGCTCGTCGAGCAAAAAGACGTCTTCTACTACATCACGCTGATGAACGAGAACTATGCCCAGCCCGACCTGCCCGAAGAGGCCCACGCGGGCGTGCTGCGCGGCGCCTATGTGCATGCGCCGGCCGCCGGCGGCGCAGTCGGCGCGCCGGCAGTCACGCTGCTGGGCTCGGGCGCCATCCTCACCGAGGTGCTCAAGGCCGCCGAGCAGCTGGCCGCCCGGGGCATTGCCGCGTCGGTGGTGAGCGTGACCAGCTGGAGCGAGCTGGCGCGCGACGGCCAGGCCTGCGAGGCCAGCGGCGCCACGCCCTGGCTGGCCCAGGTGCTGGCTGCCACGCAAGGGCCGGTCATTGCCGCGACCGACTATGTGCGCACCGTGCCCGAGAGCGTGCGCGCCTATGTGCCCGCCGGGCGCAGCTACCGCACGCTGGGCACCGACGGGTTTGGGCGCAGCGATACGCGCGCCGCGCTGCGCAGCTTCTTCCAGGTCGACGCCGAGCACATCGCCCAGACCGCGCGCGCCGCGCTGGACCGCTGAACCGCATGGCTCTTGCCACGGTTTTCTTCTGCCTGGTGATGGCCGTGGGCGACGGCGACAGCCTGTCGCTGCGCTGCCCCGGCGAGCCGCCGGTGCGCGTGCGCCTGGCCACCATCGACGCGCCCGAGCTGCGCCAGGCCCACGGGCGCGAAGCGCGCGAGCACCTGCGCCGCCTGTGCCTGCGCCAGCAGGCGCGGGTGCACCAGCTGGGCCGCGACAAATACGGCCGCCTGCTTGCCAACGTGCGCTGCCGCGGCGAGGACGCAGCCAGCGCCCAGCTGCGCGCAGGCCTGGCCTGGGTGTGGCCGCCGCTGGCGCAGCAATACCCGCAGCTCAAGGCGCTGGAGCAGCAGGCGCGCACCGAGCGCACCGGGCTGTGGGCGCAAAAGCGGCCGCTGGCGCCCTGGAGCTACCGCAAGCGCCACGGCGGGCGGCAGTAGGCCGGCTTGGCCACCGGGAGCGCCGGCGTCTCGCCGGCACTCCATCGCGGCGAGGGCGCCGCTCCCACAAAAACAAAGGCCAGGGATGCTGCCATCCCTGGCCTTTGTTCCAATCAATGCCCTTTTACAGCAGCTCGGCGCGCAGCTGCTCGGCGCTCTTGGGCGACAGCAGGCCCGGCGCCACGTCGAACACCGTCTTGCATCCCATCTGGCCCGCCTGGTGCAGGCGGTGCACCGCGCGTGCGTAGGCCACCAGCACGCTGGAGGTGAACTCCGGGTTGCTGTCCAGCTGCAGGCGGTACTCGACGACGTGCTTGTTCGCCGCGCTGCTGTTGCCGCTGCGGATCACGAAGCCGCCGTGCGGCATGGCCGCGTGGTCGCGCGCCAGCTCGTCGGCACTGATGAAGTGCACCGTGGTGTCGTACTCGTCGAAGTAGTGCGGCATGGTCACGATGGCGCGGCGCACGCCTTCTGCGTCGGCGCCGTCCTTGAGCACCACATAGCACTCGCGGCGGTGCTTCTGCCGCGTGGAAAGCTGCGGGCGCGTGCCCGAGCGCACCTGCTCTACGGCCTCGTCCACCGGAATCGTGTACTGCACGCCGCCGGCCACGCCCGCCACGTGGCGGATCGCGTCGGAGTGGCCCTGGCTCAGCCCCTTGCCCCAGAAGGTGTAGGTCGCGCCGTCGGGCAGCAGCGCCTCGCCCATCACGCGGTTGATCGAGAACATGCCCGGATCCCAGCCGGCCGAGATCAGCGCCGTCGTCTTCCCCGCCTGCGCCGCGGCGTCGACGGCGGCGAAATGCTCGGGAATGCGCGCGTGCGTGTCGAAGCTGTCGACCAGGCAGAAATCACGCGCCAGCTGCGGGCTTTGCACCGGCAGGTCGTCCTTGGAGCCGCCGCACAGCACCAGCACGTCGATCCGATCCTTGTGCCCGGCCAGGTCCTGCAGGCGGTACACCGGCGCGCCGGCGGTCAGCGGCTTGAGCTGCGCCGGGTCGCGGCGCGTGTAGATGCCGGCCAGCACCATGTCAGGATTCTTGGCGATGGCCGCCTCGACGCCGCGGCCCAGGTTGCCGTGGCCGACGATGCCGATGCGAATGGTCGTCGCTTGCGTTTGCATGTATCTCTTCCTTTCTTGCAGATGAATTCTTCAGGGCGTGTTTGCGATCTCAGTGCCCGGGCGCCTGCAGCACCCCGCCCAGCAGCTGCGCCAGCAGCGGCTGCGGCAGGCGAAAGCCGCAGGCCTGGGCATGGCCGCCGCCGCCCATGCTGACGGCCAGCGGCGAGCAGTCGTAGCCGCGCTGCGAGCGCAGGCCCACCTTGACCACACCGCCTTCGCTGACGGCCCACATCAGCGCATAGGTGCCGCTGCGCGCCGACAGCATCTCGCCCACCAGGCTATGGAAGGCGCCGGGTGCGTTGACCATCAGCCCTTGTTCGCCATTGAATACCAGCGGCATTGCGCCGCGGGCAATGTCGGCCGCCAAATGGCGGAACTGGTCGTCCATGGCCTGGCCACGGGCGATGAAGGCCTGCGTCTGCGCCGGCGTGAACGCGGCAATCTGCTGCCAACGCTCGAAGTCCTTGGGCTCCAGATCCAGCGCCGCGGTAAAGGCAGCCGTGCCGTCTTCGCGCCAGGTCCACAGGTCGCGATCCTCGACGAAGCGCACCAGGTCGGGCAGCGGCTGGCCGGGCTGGAACCAGTCCCACGCCAGGCGCGCGCCGCTCTTGGCCATGTCGAAGTGCACCACGCCGTTCTCGCAGACAAAGCCCGCCAGCTGCTCGGCCGCGCTCTTGTGGTGGTCCAGCAGCACCAGGCGCTGCGCCTGCGCGTCGATCTGCGCCAGCAGCTCGGGGCCGAAGGCAAAGTCCAGCACGTAGACGCAGCGGCCCGCCAGCGGCGGCAGGTCGCCCAGCGTGCGCACCTGGCCGTGCGACAGGCCGACGCACTGCACCTGGCCGCCATAGAACAGCCAGCCGGCCAGCGCCGCGGCAAAACCGTCGGCGCAGCGGTCGTGGTAGAGGATCAGGGGGTTGGCGTCATCGCGCCGGGGCGCGGCCCACGCGGGCGGGGGCGGGAAAGTGGTCAGCTCAGTCATGGTGATCGGCGTGCATTGTGCCGGCAGCGCAATACCCTTGAGCGATATTTTTTTATGATCGGCGGCGATGCACGCCAGCCCCTCGCCCTCCACCTCCACCATTCCTGTCCACGCACCGCTGCGCCTGCTGTGGCGAGACGAACACCTGGTGGCGCTGTACAAACCCGCCGGCTGGCTGGTGCACCGCACCGGGCTGGACGCGGGCGAGACGCGCATCGTGCTGCAGCGGCTGCGCGACCAGCTGGGCCGCCACGTCTACCCGGTGCACCGCCTGGACAAGGGCACTTGCGGCGTGCTGCTGATGGCGCTCAGCCCCGCCTGCGCACGGGCACTGGCCGACGCCTTTGCCGCCCAGCAGGTGCGCAAGCATTACCTGGCGCTGGTGCGCGGCTGGGCGCCGGCGCAGGCGCTGGTCGACCACCCGCTGCGCCCCGACGATGCGCCGCCGGATGCTCCGGAGCAAAGTGCGATCACACGGCTGAATTGCCTGGCGCAGCTGGAGCTGCCGGTCGCCTGCGACCCGCGCTTTGCCACCACGCGCGCCAGCCTGGTGCTGGCCCAGCCGCTGACCGGGCGGCGCCACCAGATCCGCCGCCACCTCAAGCACATTGCCCACCCCATCCTTGGCGACGCGACGCACGGCAAGGGGCCGCTGAACCGCTGGTGGGCGCAGCAGCTGGGCCTGCACCGCCTGTGGCTGCACGCCTGGCGCGTGCAGCTGGCGCACCCGGTGACGGGCGAGACGCTGGACATCGGCAGCGGGCTGAATCTGGCGCCCAAGCCCGCTCGCCCTGACGGCGACGACGCCGATCTGCAGGCCTGGCGCCATCTGCTGGCCCACCCGCGCTGGCAGGGACTGCCCAGCCACCTATAACTTCAGCCGCGCAAACACCCAGCGACGCGCCGCGTCCAGCACCAGCGCCAGCGCCACCGATGCGCCCAGCAGCGCGAGCAGCACCTGCCACGACAGCGGCGCCGCAATCCAGCCGGTCATCGCAACCATGGTGGCAATCACCAGGTCGACCAGCGTGGCCGCGAGCATCGCCACGCTGGGCGCACTGTCCCACAGGTGGTGGCGCGTGCGGATCACGTACATCGTCGCCTGCCCGGCAAACACCAGCGTGGCGAACGACAGCGTCACCAGCGCATCGGGCGCCAGGTGCAGCACGCGCTGGCCGACCAGCAGCACGCCCAGCGCAAACGCCAGCTGCACCAGGCCCAGGATCACCGCCGCCCAGGTCAGCGCACCAATGCGCCAGACGTTGGGCCGGGGCGAGGCGCGCACTCGGTCGGTGGTGATGGCCATCGACAGAAAGTCGCCCGCCACCAGCAGCACGATCATCAGCAGCGGCGTGAGCACCGCGTGGCCCGTCAACACAAAGCCGGCGGCAATGAACAGCACCGTCGCCACCTTCTTGATGATGGAGTTGAGCGTGTAGGTCTGCACCCGCTGGAAGGTCTCGCGCCCCTCGCCGATCGCATCCAGAATGCCGCCCAGCCCCGGCTGCGTCAGCACCAGGCCGGCGGCGGCGCGCGCCACGTCGGTGGCCTGCGCCACGGCGATGCCCATGTGCGCCTGGCGCAGCGCTGGCGCGTCGTTGGTGCCGTCGCCGCACATGCCGACGGTGTGGCCGGCGCGCTGCAGCTGCTGCACCAGGTGGAACTTGTCCTGCGGCAGCACGCCGGCCAGCACGGCGCAGCCGTCGTCCATGCGCCAGCGCGCGCCGTCCGAGCCACCTGTGCCATCTGGCACGCGCTCGCACATGCCGCCGCGAATGCCGACGGCGCGCGCCACGACGGCGGCCGTCGTCGGTGCGTCGCCGGTCACCATCATCACGCGCACGCCCTGCGCATGCAGCCGGTCGATCAGCGCGCCCGCGTCGTCCCGCGGCGGATCGCTCAGCGCAATCAGTCCGATCAGCCGCGCGCCGCCCTCTTCCTGCACGCCCACGCCCAGCACACGGCTGCCCTGGCGCTGCAGCTGTTCGGCCGCAGCGTGCTGCGCGGCGCTGGCGCCCACGGCGTCCGCGATCACCTCGAACGCGCCCTTGACCACGGTGAACGCGCGACCCTGGCCGTCTTCCATGCGCGCCTGCGCGCGCTTGGCCGCCGGGTCGAACGGCTCGAACGCCAGGCGGCGCAGCGCCGGCGCGCCGCTGCCCCGCCCCGCCTGGGCCTTCTGCGCCGCCTGGGCGGACGCGCTGCGCACCGCCGCGTCCACCGGGTCGGCGCCCGCCTCGGAGCTGGCCTGCGCGGCCAGCGCCAGCACCTGCGCTTCGTCACTGCCGCCAAACGCCAGCACCTGCTGCACCTGCAGCGTGTTGCGCGTGAGCGTGCCGGTCTTGTCCGAGCACAGCACGTCGATGCTGCCCGCCTCGTCCAGCGCAGACAGCCGCGTGGCCAGCACGCCGCGGCGCGCCAGCGCGTGCGCGGCAATGGCCGCAGCCATCGTGAAGGTGGCCGGCAGCGAGATCGGGATCGACGCCAGCAGCGCGGTAAGCACCACCGGCTCGACCAGCGCCAGCTGCATGCCCTGCCACCAGGCATGCGCGATGACGGCGGCTATCACCAGCCCGTTGAACAGCGCCAGGTTGCGCACCACGCGCAGCACCGCCACCTGCTGCGTGCCCACCACATGGGCGGTGCGCACCAGCTCGGCCGTGCGGGCAAACCTGGTGCGCGCGCCGGTGGCCACGACGCGCGCCTGCGCCTGGCCGCGCTGCACCAGCGTGCCGGCCCAGGCGCTGTCGCCGGCCTGCACCGCGGCGGGCGCCGACTCGCCGGTCAGCGTCGACAGATCCAGCAGCGCGCTGCCCGACACCAGCTGCACGTCGGCCGGCACCACGCCGCCCATGCCCAGCGCGACCAGGTCGCCCGGCACCAGCTCGCGCGCCGGCAGCCGGCGCCATGCGCCGTCGCGCAGCACCTGCACCTTGAGCTGCAAATGCGTCTGCAGAGCGCCCAGCGCCGCCTGCGCGCGGCCCTCCTGGATCAGCGCAATGACCACGTTGAAGACGATGAGCGCGGCAATCAGCGCCGCCTCCAGCGGCTTGCCCAGCCACAGCTGCAGCAGCGCCGCGGCTTCGAGCATCCACGGAATCGGCGCCCACAGCTTGGAGAGCGCGCGCCGCGCCAGGCTCTCGCGCACCACCTCGACCGCGTTGGCCCCCCACTGCTGCAGCGCGGCGGCGGCCTGCGCGCTGCTCAGCCCCTCGCCGGGCTGCGGCGCCTGGGGCGTGGTTTGTTGTTCGTTGCTGCCCATGGCGCCAGCATACGGCGATTGCACCGGCGCGTGCTGGTGGCGTACCGCCCGGATCAGCGGCCGCGCCCGCCCCTTCCTGGCCGGGCGCGCTCCCGCTCCTGGCGACGCGCGCGGCGCTCGGCCTCCTGTGCCTGGCCGGCAGCCAGCCAGACGGCAAACTCCTCGGGCGTCTCCAGCGTGATGCGGCCGATGGCGCCGCCGCGAAAGTCGGTCAGCACCAGCTCCGAGGCCTTTTGCAGGTTCAGCCGTCCGCCGCTCATCACCGCGCCGCGCTTGCGGGCAATGTGCTCAAGCAGCTCGTCGTCGGGCAGCGCCTGCAGCGCTTCAAGAGACAGGTCGAGCTTGTAGCGCTCCAGCAGCTGCGCGCCGTAGTGCTGCTGCAGATAGGCCAGCAGCTGCAGCGCCACCAGCTCCTCGTCATAGGCATTGCGCCCCACGGCGCCGCTGGCGGCCAGGCGCTCGCCGCTCTCGGGCACGATGATCTTGGGCCACAGCATGCCGGGCGTGTCCCACAGGTAGAAGTCGTCGGCCAGCACGATGCGCTGCTCCTGCTTGGTCACGCCTGCCTCGTCGCCGGTCTTGGCCTGGCTCTTGCGGCTCAGGGTGTTGATCAGCGTGGACTTGCCGACGTTGGGAATGCCGCAGATCAGCACGCGCATCGGCCGCGACAGCCCCTTGCGCAGCGGCGCCAGCTGGCGGCAGCCCTCGATCAGCCGCCGCGCGGGCGCGCCGTCGCTGGCGTCCAGCGCAATCGCGCCGGTGTCGGCCTGCGCGGCATACCAGGCCAGCCAGGCCGGCGTGCGCGCCGGGTCGGCCAGATCCTGCTTGTTGAGCACCTTGAGCGTGGGCTTGTGCCCCGTGAGCCCGGCCAGCAGCGGATTGCTGCTGGAGCCCGGCAGGCGCGCGTCGAGCAACTCGATGACGACGTCGATGTCCTTGATGCGCTCGGCAATCGCCTTGCGCGTCAGGTGCATGTGACCGGGGAACCACTGGATGGACATGGGAGGCTTCTTTCTTCACGCGGCGTTGCGGCGCTGGCGCACCGCGCCCGCAACGGGGCCGGCAAGCATAATGCCTGAACACTCAAAATTCACCGTCCAGACCCCGGCGCCCGGCGCATTGCGCGCGCCCATCCACAAGGAGACAAGCCACCATGAACACCCCATCGAGCACCGCCGCGCCGCGCACCGGTGGCCGCATCCTGGTCGACCAGCTGCTGGCGCACGGCGTGCAGCAGCTGTTTTGCGTTCCAGGCGAGAGCTATCTGGCGGTGCTCGACGCACTGCACGACGCCAACATTGCGGTGACCGTGTGCCGCCAGGAGGGCGGCGCGGCCATGATGGCCGAGGCGCAGGGCAAGCTGACGGGCCGCCCCGGCATCTGCTTCGTCACGCGCGGGCCGGGCGTGACCAACGCGTCGGCCGGCATCCACATCGCGCACCAGGACTCGACGCCGCTGATCGTCTTCGTCGGCCAGGTGGCGCGCGAGGCGCTCGCGCGCGAGGCCTTCCAGGAGATCGACTACGGCGCCGTCTTCGGCACGATGGCCAAGTGGGTGGTGCAGATCGACGACGCAGCGCGCATTCCGGAGCTGGTCTCGCGCGCCTTTCAGGTCGCCTGCTCGGGCCGCCCCGGCCCGGTCGTCGTCGCGCTGCCCGAGGACATGCTGACCGACCTGGCGCAGGTGGGCGACGCTCTGCCCTGCCATACGCCCGAGACCCACCCCGGCGCCGCCGACCTGGCACAGCTGCGCCAGCGGCTGCAGGCCGCGCAGCGCCCGCTGGTCATCCTGGGCGGCAGCCGCTGGTCGCAGCAGGCGGTGGACGATATAGAGCACTTTGCCGGCGCCTGGCAGCTTCCGGTGGCGTGCTCGTTTCGCCGTCAGATGCTGTTCGACCACGAACACGCCAGCTACTGCGGCGACCTGGGCCTGGGCGTGAATCCCAAGCTGCTGGCGCGCATTCGCGCAAGCGACCTGCTGCTGGTGGTGGGCGGGCGGCTGTCGGAGGTGCCCTCGCAAAGCTACACGCTGCTGGGCATCCCCAACCCGGGACGGCCGCTGGTGCACGTGCTTGCCGACGCCGACGAGCTTGGCCGCCTGTACCACCCGGCGCAGGCCATCCACGCCACGCCGCAGGCCATGGCCGCGGCGCTGGCCGCGCTGGCGCCAGCCACCGCCCTGCCCTGGGCCGGCGAGACCGCCGCTGCCCACGCCGACTACCTGGCCTGGAGCGACCCGGCGCCGGTGCGCATTCCCGGCGCGCTGCAGATGGGCGCCGTGATGCAGCAGCTGCGCGCTACGCTGGCGCCGGACGCCATCCTGTGCAACGGCGCGGGCAATTTCGCCACCTGGGTGCACCGCTTCTGGCACTTTCGCCAGTACGGCACGCAGCTGGCGCCCACCAGCGGCTCGATGGGCTACGGCCTGCCGGCGGGCGTGGGCGCCAAGCGGCTGTGGCCCGAGCGCGAGGTGGTGGTGTTCGCCGGCGACGGCGACTTTCTGATGCACGGCCAGGAATTCGCCACCGCCGTGCAGTACGGCCTGCCCATCATCGTCGTGCTGCTGGACAACGGCATGTACGGCACGATCCGCATGCACCAGGAGCGCGACTACCCGGGCCGCGTCAGCGCGACGCAGCTGAAGAACCCCGACTTCAAGGCCTATGCCCAGGCCTTTGGCGGCCACGGCGAGCGCGTGGAGCGCACCGAGGAATTCGTCCCCGCGCTGGCCCGCGCGCGCGCCAGCGGCCTGCCGGCCATCGTTCACTGCCTGATCGACCCGCAGGCCATCACGCCCACCGGGACGATCGACGGCATCCGCAACGCGGCATTGGCGGTCAAATAAAAGCGTGTTGACGACCTCGCGCGATTTCAGGGGTGGAGCGCCTGCAGCCTGCGCAGCAGTGCCAGCGCCTGGCCG
Source organism: Comamonas faecalis (assembly GCF_039538025.1). Taxonomy (NCBI): domain Bacteria; kingdom Pseudomonadati; phylum Pseudomonadota; class Betaproteobacteria; order Burkholderiales; family Comamonadaceae; genus Comamonas; species Comamonas faecalis. The sequence continues at coordinate 45,055 of NZ_BAABBP010000011.1, read as the reverse complement.
TCATCCACCGCCGGCAGCACAGCGCCGTCCTGCAGCCCGCGCAGCAGGCGGTCGAGCTGGGCCGGCTGTGGCTGCATCGGGCTGAAAAAGCGCAGCCCGCCTGCGTCTCCGACGAGCAGCGTGGGAAAGGTCTCGACGTCCAGGTCGCCCACCAGTTCCTCCTCGTCCTCCACGTCGACCCAGACGAAGCGCGCCTGCGGCCACTGCCGGGCAAGCGCGTAGAAGCCCGGGCGGTATTCCCGGCAGGTGTTGCACCACTGCGCGCACAGGCAGGCCACCCACCACCGGGCGGGTGCGGGCACACCCGGCGCGCCTTCCTGCACATTGCCACTCCTATCGGTCATCGTCTCTTGCATTGCATCAGCGCCGCTCGCGGGCGCGGTGGATATCCATGGCGTTCACGGCGGACGCCTGGTTGCCCCAGGCGCTGCGAATATAGGACAGGACGGCCGCCATGTCCGCGTCCGACAGCTGCTGCGCGAACGGCGGCATGCCATGGGGGCGGGGATTGCCGCGGGTGGCGGGCGAATAGCCTCCATGCACCAGCATCTGCACCAGGTTGTCGGCGTGCTCCAGCGTGACCGCGCGCCTGCCCGCCAGTGCGACGAAGCCGCCGCGCCCCTCTCCCTGGCGGCCATGGCACTGGGCGCAGTGCTGCGCGTAGACCTCGCGCCCGCGCTCCAGCACGGCCGGCGGCGCGGCATGCACGGGGGCTTTCCTGGCCGGGCGCTGTTCGAGCGCGCGCAGATAACCGACCATGGCGTCCAGGTCGCCCGCATCCAGGTACTGCAGCCCGGTGAAGACCACCTCGGCCATCGGGCCCGAGACGCTGCCATGGCGCGATACGCCGCTGGCGAGCAGCGCCGCAGCCTCCTCGGGCGGCCAGGCGGCGAGCGACGCCTCGGCCGGATCGACCAGCGACGGCGCGTACCAGCGCCCGCCCGGCAGCCAGGCGCCGGTCAGGTCGGCGCTGCCGCGCAGCCCGCCCAGCGCGTTGCGCGGCGTGTGGCAGGCCGCGCAATGCGCCACGGCGCGCACCAGGTAGGCGCCGCGGTTCCACTGCGGCGGCTGCGCCTCGTCGTGCGGCGGGCTGCCGGGGCGAAAGTACAGCGCACGCCACAGCGCCAGCGCGCCCTGGCTGTTGGCCGGAAAGGCCAACTCATGCGCGGGCGGCGCCTGGCGCACCGCCGGCACACTGCGCAAAAAAGCGAACAGCGCGTCCGAGTCCTCGCGCGTGAGCTGGGTGAAGCTGGTGTACGGAAACGCCGGATACAACAGCCGGCCGTCGCGCGAACGGCCGTTGTGCAGCGCGCGCCAGAACTCCTCGGCCGTCCACAGGCCCAGCCCGGTGTCGGCGTCCGGTGTCAGGTTGCTGCTGTAGATGGCGCCAAACGGGGTCTGCACCGCCAGAGCGCCGGCCAGCGGCGCGCCGCCGGGCGCACTGTGGCAGGCAATGCAATTGCCCACGCGCGCCAGATAGGCGCCGCGCTCGACCACCGCCGGATCGGTCGACGGCGCCGTGCCCTGCGCGGGCAGCGGCGCCTCGTCCAGGTGGTTGAGCCAGCGCACGGCCGCCGCGCCAGCCACCAGCACGGCCAGCGCGGCGCAGGCCAGCATCCACAGCAGGCGCCGGCGCGCCGTCATGGCTGCCCTCCAGCGAGTGCCTCTGGCACCGCGCCGCAGCGCAGCGGCATGGGTGCGGCCAGCCGCGCGGCCGGCCGGCCGTGGTCAGGCACGGGCTGGGCGGTCAGCCACGCGGTGATCGCGGCGACGTCAGCACCGCTCAGCCGCTGCGCGATGCGCTCCATGCAGTCGGGCGCCAGCGCCTGGCGTTGGCCGGTCTGCCAGGCGCCCAGTTGGGCGTTGAGGTAGTCGCGCGACAGGCCCAGCAGGCCGGGGATGAAGGGCTGCACGCCGGTGAGCTGATCGCCATGGCACTGCACGCAGGCGGGAATATCGCGCGCCGCGTCGCCCTGCTGCACCAGCAGCTGGCCGCGTGCGCGCTGCGCGGCGCTGGCGGGCGCGGGAGCAGGCGGCGCGTGCGGCAGGTCGAGCGCCGCGAAGTACTGCGCGATCTCGTGCAGATAGTCGTCGCTCATGAACTGCAGCAAATGAGTCATTTGCGGGTAGCTGCGCCGCCCTTCGCGGAAGTTGCGCAGCTGGTGGTAGAGATAGCCGTCCGGCTTGCCGGCGATGCGCGGGTAATAGCCCTGGGGCGTCGCCCGGCCCTCGCGGCCATGGCAGGCGGTGCAGGCCAGCGTGCGCGCAGCCATCGAGTCGGGGTCTATCTCCTGCCGTGCCTGCGCTGCGGGCAAAGATTCAGGTTCATGCGCTGCCGTCTGCGCAAACGCAGGCAGCGCCAGCGCCAAGGCGGCCAGCAGCGCCGAGGCGCGCCAGCGTTGCCAAAGCAAGGCACGCCCCGGCATCGGTCAGCCGCGCCCGACGAAAGGCATCTTGGTCGCCATCACGGTGTGGAACAGCACATTGGCCTCAAGCGGCAAGTTGGCCATGGCCAGCACCGACTGGCCGACGATGTCCACGTCCATCAGAGGCTCGGGTGCAACCACGCCATGCGCCTGCATCACGCCCTGGGTCAGCCGGTGGCCCAGCTCGGTGTCGGCATTGCCCACGTCGATCTGGCCGACCGCGATGTCGTACTTGCGCCCGTCGAGCGCGGCGGTCTTGGTCATGCCCGTCACCGCATGCTTGGTAGCCGTGTAGGCGATCGAGTTGGGGCGCGGCGCATGTGCCGAGATCGAGCCGTTGTTGATGATGCGCCCGCCACGCGGGCTTTGCGCCTTCATCACGCGAAACGCGTTCTGGATGCCGTAGAACATGCCGCTCAGGTTGACGTCGACCACGTTCTGCCAGTCCTCGATGTACAAGTCCTCCAGCGGGACTGCCGGCGCGCCGGTGCCGGCGTTGTTGAACACCAGGTCGACGCGGCCAAAGCGCGCCACCGTCCTGTCGAACAGCACACGCACGGCCTGCGGGTCGGCCACGTCGGTGGCCACGCACAGCGTGCGATCGATCGCGCCGCTTTGCTGCGCCACGTCTTCGAGCAGCGCCAGCCTGCGCCCGGCCAGGGCGACGCTCCAGCCGTCGGCCAGCAGCGCCAGTGCCGCGGCCTTGCCGATGCCGCTGCCGGCGCCGGTGATGATCGCAATCCTGCTCATGCCCTGCCCTTTCGATGGTGGTCGCCGCGGTGCTTGCCGCCATTGGCCTTGGCCTGGCCATCCCCGTTTGCGCGGGCCTGTCCTTTGGGGGAGCCCGCCTTCTTCGCCTGGCCGCGCTCGCCCCCCGCCGTGGACTTGGGCGGCGCATCGTGCCCGCCGCGGCCGGGAGCCACGGCCATGTCGTCGCGCACCAGGCGAAAGTCGATCTTGCGCGCGTCCAGGTCGACGCGGCTGACCTGCACGCGCAGCCGCGTGCCAACGGCATAGCGGATGCCGGTGCGCTCGCCGCGCAACTCCTGGCGTGTCTCGTCGAAGCGGAAGTACTCGCCCCCCAGCTCGGTGATGTGCACCAGGCCCTCGACGTACAGCGCGTCCAGCGTGACGAAGATGCCGAAGCTGGTCGCCGCGGTGACCACGCCGTCGTACTCCTCGCCCAGGTGCTCGCGCATGTACTGGCACTTGAGCCAGGCCTCGACGTCGCGGCTGGCCTCGTCGGCGCGGCGCTCGTTGGCGCTGCAGTGCAGCCCGCTGGCCTCCCAGGCCTGCTGCTCGCGCGCGCTGCCGCAAGCGCGCCCTCCCTCCTGCGGCACCTGGCGCGAGGCCATGCGCTTGGCCATGCGCTCGTGCGCCTCGCCCGGCGTCGGCAGGGTGGGCAGGCTGTATTTCTTGCCGTCCAGAATCGACTTGATCACCCGGTGCACCAGCAGGTCGGGGTAGCGCCGAATCGGGCTGGTGAAGTGTGCATACGCGGCGTAGGCCAGGCCGAAGTGGCCGGTGTTGACCGGCGTGTAGATCGCCTGCTGCATCGAACGCAGCAGCATGGAGTGGATCTGCGGCGCATCGGGCCGCTCCTGGGTCGCCTCGGCAATCGCCTGGAACTCCTCGGTGGTCGGCATGTCGCTGAGCGGTGCGTTCACCCCCATGGCCTTGAGGTAGCCGCGCAACAGCTCGACCTTCTCCACCGTCGGCCGGTCGTGCACGCGGTACAGGCCGCAGCGGTGCGCCTGCGCGATGAAGTTGGCGCTGCAGACGTTGGCCGCCAGCATGGCCTCCTCGATCAGGCGGTGTGCCTGGGTGCGCTCGCGCGGCAGGATTTTCTCGATGCGACCGTTGTCGTCGCAGACGATCTGGGTCTCGGTGGTCTCGAAATCGACCGCACCGCGCACATGGCGCGCCGCCAGCAGCGCACGGTATACGCCGTGCAGGTTCAGCAGGTCATCGACGCGCTCGCGGTATTTGTTCGCCTCGGGCCCGCGCGTGTTGCTCAATATGGCACTGACCTCGGTATAGGTCAGGCGCGCATGGCTGACGATGGTGGCGGGGTAGAACTGGTAGGCCTGCACCTGGCCCTGTGCGTCGACCACCATGTCGCAGACCATGCTCAGACGCTCGACGTGGGGGTTGAGCGAGCACAGGCCGTTGGAGAGCTTCTCGGGCAGCATCGGAATGACGCGGCGCGGAAAATACACGCTGGTCGCGCGGTCGTAGGCATCAACGTCGATGGCGCTGCCCGTGGTCACGTAGTGGCTCACGTCGGCGATCGCCACCAGCAGGCGCCAGCCTGCACTCTTGCCCCGGCCCATCGGCTCGCAGTACACGGCGTCGTCGAAGTCGCGCGCGTCCTCACCGTCGATCGTCACGAACGCGATGTCGCTCAGGTCGACGCGGCGGCGCTTGTCGGCGGCGCGCACCTTCTCGGGCAGCGCACGCGCCTGCGCCAGGCATTCGTCGCTGAACACATGCGGCACGCCGTATTTGCGCACCGCGATCTCGATCTCCATACCCGGATCGTCCACGTCGCCGAGCACCTCGGTGACGCGCCCCACCGGCTGGCCGAACAGCGCCGGCGGCTCGGTCAGCTGCACGACGACGACCTGGCCCTGCGCCGCATCCAGCGTCGCGCCGGGTGCGATGAGCACGTCCTGCCCATAGCGCCGGTCTTCGGGCGCCACCAGCCAGACGCCGCCTTCCTGCAGCAGCCGCCCGATGATGGGCTGCGGCGGGCGCTCGACGATCTCCAGCACCCGCCCTTCGGGGCGCCCACGCCGGTCATGGCGCACGATGCGCACGCGCACCCTGTCCTTGTGCAGGACGGCGCGCATTTCGTTGGGTGCCAGGTAGATGTCGGGGCCGGCGTCGTCGCGGATCACGAAGCCATGGCCGTCGCGGTGTCCCTGGACACTGCCCTCGATCTCCTCATTGGAAATTTGCGCGGCAGTGGCCTGAACGTATTTTTTTTTGCTATACAATCTGATTCTTTCCTGAAATGCCCAGGTGGCGGAATTGGTAGACGCACTAGTTTCAGGTACTAGCGGGTAACTCCGTGGAGGTTCGAGTCCTCTCCTGGGCACCAAGTTTAACGAGAACCCACAAGGGTTTTGAACAAAAGGCCGCTGAAATGCCAGCGGCCTTTTCGATGAAGGAACGCACGGCAGCGACGAAAGAAAAAACATCGATCTTTCCGAAGCAGCCTAAAAGTCCACATATAATTTGAAAATTCCTGAAATGCCCAGGTGGCGGAATTGGTAGACGCACTAGTTTCAGGTACTAGCGGGTAACTCCGTGGAGGTTCGAGTCCTCTCCTGGGCACCAAAATGATCAAGCCGCTGTGCAGTGCACAGCGGCTTTTTTATTGGCATGAAACCCGTGCCACAGGTCGCGATGCCGGGCACTGCACTGCAGGCAACAGCGCCGGCTGCAGCCCGCCGTACAACGGGCAGCCGCCGGCGCACTGCACGCCATCAGCGCAGCAGCGTCTTGAGCGCGTTGCGCAGGCGCCGCGCGCTGTCCTCATCGCTGGCGCTGGCCAGCACGCGCGCAGCGTCCTGGCTCCAGGTCTCGCGCGGCGACGGGTCGTTGCGCCGCGTCAGCAGCTGCAGCTGCAGCGCCCGGCGCGCCGCCAGGTGCTCGGCCGGCGTCGGCGCCTCGGCCGCCATCTCCAGGCGCAGCAGTGCCTCGCCGGCGACGCCCGCAGCAGCGCCGGATAGCGCCTGACCCCATTGGTTGCGTGTCGCGCCCGTCACCCGCGGACCCAGCTCCTGGGCGCTGGGCAGCAGGTCGGCGTTGCGCTGCTGCCAGGCAGCAAGCAGCTGCGTGAGCGCCTCGCCATGCGCCTGGGCCGCCAGCTTGCGCAGGGCACCCTGGGCCTGGTCGAGCGCGTCGCGCTGCGCGCGAAACGCCGCATCGCCCAGGCGCGGGCCCCTGGGCGCGCGCGGCGCACGGTCGTCGCGCTCACCCCAGCGTCCACCCTCTTTGCGGTCACGGCGCCCATCGCGGGAATCGCCGCGCTGCCCCGACCTCCCGGCGCGCCCCGCGGGCTGGCTCGCAGCCGACTGGTTTGCACCCGGGCGGTCATCACCACGCACCGCCACGACCGGGCGCGCGGGCGCGGCCGGCCTGGCCGCTGGCTCGGCTCCCTGAGCCTGATCCGAAACGGGTGCATCGGCATCGGTCGCACCCGCCTGCGGCGCGCCAGCCGGTGCCTTGCCGGCATCCGCAGTCAGGTCGTCGGCCGCTGCCGGCTCACGCATGACTTGCTCCAGCGCGGCCATGGCCTGACGGATTTGCTGCGCGTCGCCGCTGGCGTTGGCCGCGTCGAGCGCCTTGGATGCCTGCAGCACCGCGCGGTCGTGCGCGCCCATGGCTGCCTGCGAGCGCTCGCGCTCGGCGCTCTTGCGGTTGAAGGCCTCGTCGATGGGCTTGCGAAACGCATCCCAGAGCTTTTGCTCCTGGCGGCGATCCAGCGCCACCGCCTGCGCCTCGGCCTGCCAGCGCTGCTGCAAGGCCTTGACCGCGTCGATGCGCAGCGCGCCTTCGGACAGCGCCTGTGCCTCGTCGATCATTGCGTGGCGCCGCTGCAGACTGTCTTTTTGCGCCGCCAGCAAGGGGGCGGACGCGGCGTCCAGCGCCTGCTTCCACAGCGGCTGCAGCTCGGCAAAAACTTTCTCGCTGACATGGCCGCCATTGCGCCAGCGGTCGCCAAACTGGCGCAGGCTGCGCTGCTGCGCCTTCCAGTCGGTCGACGCCGCCTGGGCCTGCGCCCAGGCATTCACCTCGTCGATCAGCGCCTGGCGCTGGGCACGGTGCTCGACCGCCTCGCTGCGCACTTTCTCAAGCCAGGCCTCGACCACCTTGTGCGCCTCGTTGCAGGCCTCGTCAAACTGCTTCCACAGCCCGTGGTTGGCGGGCGCGCCCTGGTCGGCCTGCTTCCACTGCTCGCGCAGCTCACGCAGGGTTTCCTGCATCTTGCGCCCGCCCAGCTCCTGCCCGGCCGGGCGCTGCAGCAATGCCTTGGCACGCCCGACCAGCTCTTCGCGGATCTGGTCAGCGCTCCAGCGCTGCCAGCCCTCCAGCTCGCCGGCAGCCACCAGCGCGGCCTGCACCTCGTGCTCGAACGCGCCGTCGATGAAGCGGCCGTGGAATTTCAACGCGGTGCGCAGCGCCGCGGCCGCCTGGCTGCTGGCCTTGCCGTGGCCCTGGGTGGTCTCTTTCTGCAGGCGCTCCAGCGCCTTGCCGACGACCTGGCGCGCCTTCTCGCGCAGCTGTGGGTCGACCTTGGGCGCAGGCTCCGCCTTGGCCGCCTGCTGCTGCGCCTCGGTGGGCTGGCCGCGCGCCGCGCGCAGCTCGTCGGCCCAGACGGGCACCGTCGGCAGCGTGGCGGCGGGATCGGCAAACGCCGCGGCGGTTTGCGCCAGTGCGGCCGAAAACGCCTCCCAAACCAGTTGCAGCTGCTTTTGCGACGACTCCAACTGCGTGGCAAAGCGCACTTCGACGCTGCCCCACGCGCCGTCGGCGGTCAATTCACCGGCCTGCTCGTGCCAGTGGGCGACGTCGGCCTGCAGCGCCTCAAGCGCTGCCTGGGCGTCGCCGAAGGGCTTGGTCGACAGCACTTCGATGCGCTGGGCCAGCAAAACGGCGGCCTCGCGCTGCACCTGCACGCGGTGCTGCAAATCCTCGATGGCCTTGACCCGGTCGGCCAGCTCGCCCTTGAGCTGCGACAGCGGCTCGCGCGACAGCGGCGCGCCGGCCTTCGCCGCGTCGCGCTGCCAGGCCAGCGCGTCGGCAATGTTGATCTTGGGCTGCGCCAGCAGCGCCTGCGCCTTGGCGGCCCAGTCGGCGGCAATGGCCTCTTGTGCATGCGCGCGGCGGATTTCGTCCAGGCGCTCGCGCACCGCGCGCGCCGCGCCCTTGTCGCGGGCGCTCAGCTCCTTGAACACTTCCTGCAGCTTGTCGGCCGCGGGGTCGCTGGTCAGCCATTCACGGATGCGCGCAGCGCGCTCGCCCGAAGTGGCTGCCGAGAAGGCACCACCGGTCAGGGCATCGAGCGGATGCGGCTCGGCTGTCTTGGTCTGTGCCGCCTGGGCAGGCGTCGCTTCGGGTGCTTCGGACATGGTGTTGCGTGACAGAAAAGAAAACATGATGGAGAGAAAACTGCGCACGGTCGCGGCGCCGATGTGCGCCATGCAGGGGCCAGCGTGCGGCTGGAACCTTCTATTTTGGCTCGGAATTGCATGGCCGCCGATAACGGCGCGCTTGCGCGGGCCATCGCACGCACCCGAAACGGCGCCGGTGCGGCCCGCTCAGCGAGCCGACAGCGCCAGATCGGCCTGGGGCTTCCAGCCCTCGCCCTGTGCCTTGTCCGCCTGTGCGTCATGGGATTTGGCCGCGCCGATGAACAGCTGCTGCGCCGGCACCTTCTGCGCGGCCAGGTAGTCGCGCACCGCCTCGGCGCGCTCCAGCGCGAGCTGGCGCATCGCGTCCTCGGACACTGCGATGCTTTGCAGCAGCAACGCCTGCATCTGCTCTTCGGGAACGTCCTTGATCATGCCGATCAGGTTGCGCTGCTTGCCGATGCCGTCGGTGCGCTTGTAGACCTGGTGCAGCAACTCGGGGTATTCCTCGGCGGTGACTGTGGTGACCGCATCGGGATCCTGCCCGGCGCGCTGCGCCTGGCGGCGCTTGTACGCCAGCAGCATGGACTGCAGCCTTGCCTGACGGTAGCCGTCGGCCTCGGCTTGCGAGTCTGACCATCCGGTGATCGTGGCCTTGACGGCAGGGCGCTCGACGAGTGCCTGCGCCACCTTGTCCAGCTGCTGGTGCGCGGCAGCATCCAGTTGCGCGCTGCCGGGTGTGAAATGAATCACGCCCTGCTCGTCGCCGCTGCTGCCCAGCAGGCCAGTCAGCAGGGAGAACGGCGCGGTCACGGCCTTCATGATCAGGTTGCCAATGACCTTGAGGATGACCGCACCCAGGCGGAACTCGGGGTCGTTGAGCGATCCGCTGATCGGCAGATCCACGTCGATCACGCCGTTGCGGTCGGCCAGCAAGGCGGTGGCCAGCCGCACGGGCAGGCTGGCCGGCGCGCCTTCGACCGGGTCGCCGAAGCTGAGCTGGTTGAGCACCAGCTTGTTGCTCGCGGTCAACTGCCCGTCGGGCTCAATCTTGTAGGCCACATCCATGCTGAGCTTGCCACGCTCTATGCCGTGGCCCGCATATTTGATGCTGTAGGGCGATAGCGGCGGCAAATCCAGGTCGCGCATATGCCCCTGAATGTCCAGCGCCAGCGGCGTCGTCAAGGGGTTGAGCTGGCCTTCGATGCGCAGCGACGCGCTACCCTGCGCCAACCCCTGCAGTTGCAGCTGCGCCATCTGCACGCTGCCGTCCTGCGCGGGCTGCGACGAGAACGCACTGAGCTGGCCCTGCAGCTCGCTCAGGTTGGCCGAGTAGTTGGGACGGATGAAGTGGTCGGAAAAATGCACCTCTCCGCGATTGAGCGCCACGGGGCCGAAACGCAGCATGGGCGCGGGCCCGGCGTCCGCAGCCGCAGGCTGCGCAGCTGCCGCGCCGCCCTCTGCGCCCTCCTGCGCCTTGGGGATGTCCTGCAGATTGATGCGCCCGTCCTCGTGCACGATGATGCGGGCAAAGAAGTCGCTGAGCGTCGTCTGGCGCACGTCCAGCGACAGGGGCCTGCCCGGCTGCAGCTTCAGATCCACGCCCTGCAGGGCCAACGTCTTCCAACGCAGCAAATCCTCGCCGCGCGCACCCACGCGGGCCTGGCCCGCCGACTGCGGCGCGTCGCCCGCGGCGTCATCTGCCACCTGCACCTGCACCGCATCGAGCGCCGCGTCGCCCTGCAGCGCCACGCGCGCCGCATCGCGCTGCTGCGCGTAGTGCAGCGTTGCGTGCAGGCTGGCGTCGGCGCGCCGCACGTCCACATTCACCGCCTCGGCCACATAGGGCTGCAGCAGCTGCAGCGGCAGGCGCGTAGCGGCAATGCGCATACGCGCATCCAGCTGTGGCGCCATGGACAGCTGGCCGTCGACCTGCAACTGCCCCGGCTTGAGCCGCCGACCGGCCTCCACCTGGGTCTTGAGTTGCAGCTTGACCGGCGCCAGTGCGCTGCCGTTCCAGTCCACGCCCTGGGCCTGCAGGTCGATTGCGGCCAGCTGCAGTTGCACCGGCTGGCCCATGCTGGCATCGCGCAATTGCGCCGCTCCCTGCCGCAGCTGCACCGACTGCACCTGCACCCTCCATGGCGGTGCCGCATCAGCCCGCTTGCCTGCCGCTGATGGCTGCGGCGCTGCCTTGGGCTGCGGCTTGACCCAGTCCTCGGCCATCCAGCGGCCCGCGGCGGAACGCGCGATCTGCAGCTGCGGCCGCGCCAGCGTCACGCGCTGCACCTGGGCGCTGCGCGCCAGCGGCAGGATGCGCGCGCCCTCGACCAGCAACTGCTGCCATTGCACGGGGCGATCAGGCGTGCTTTTGCCGGCTTTGGTCGGCTTGCCCGTTGCAGCGGCCCTGCCCGCGCAAGCGCCCCCGCCAGGGCAATCCAGCTGCATGTCGGACACCGACAGGCGCGCCACCTGCACCGCCAGCGCGCCGCGATCGAACGCAACGCCGACATCGGCATCGACCACGCCCGTGGCCCGAGGCTCCAGCCACTGCGCCAGGTAGGGTGCCGCCATCTCAATGCGCAGGTTCTGCAGCGACAGCGCCGCCTGCGACTGGCTGGCACCCACCTGGCCCTGCAGCGCCAATTGCGCCGCGCGATCCGCATCGACGCCGCCCCCGGCTATTGCAGCACTGGTGCGCAGCTGCGTGGGCTGTGCCTGCAGCGGCCAGCGCAAATCCGAGGCATCGAGCTGCCATTGCGAGAGCTGCCATTGCGCCGACCCGCCGGGCAGGCTGGCGTCGATCCAAGTGAGGCCGCCGTCGCGCAAGCGCAGGTCGCGCAGGTGCAGCTGCCAGTCCGCCGAGGCATCGGCGGCTGGGTCGGCCTTCGCATCCGGCAAATCCGCCTGGGCCGCCGGCCCGGGCGAATCCGCCGCGCCGCTGCCCTGCCCCGTCGGCAGCGACAGGCTTCCATCACCCGCGCGCTGCAGCTGGCCGCGCACGCCCGACAGCTCCAGCGCGGCCAGATCCACCCGGCGGCGCAGCGGCTGCACGTCGGCCAGCTCCAGCCCAAGGCGGTCGATCTCCAGCTGCGGTCGGCCTTGCACGTCGGTGGTCTTTACGCCCTCCAAGCCCACGCGACCGGTCAGGCGCACCACCGGGTCGTCTTCCTGGATGAAGTCCAGGTCGAGGTCGGCGTCAAGCAGCGCCGCCTTCAGGCGCGCGGGCGCGGAAGCCGGGATGTAGCCAGCAAGATCGGCCAGGTTGAATTGGCGAATCTGCAAATGCACCGATGTCTTGCGGTCGTCCGTGAACGGCGTGCTTTGCGCCGTGGTCTCGAACGGGCTGCCGTTGAGCTGGAACGCCAGATGCGGCGTGACCTTGACCTCGCGATCCGCCTTCAGGTTGCTGATGAAGGGCAGGCGTAGCTGCAGATCGTTCAGCACCTGCTTGCTGCCCACGACCTGGTCGTCAAAATCAACCAGCCCGCCTTGCAACTGCAAGTTGTACAGCGCAAAGCGCAGGGGTTTGGAGGGCGGCTCGGGCGCGGGCGATGCCGCCAGACGCTGCAACACGTCGTCAATATCGAGCACCCCGGGCGCCGTCTGTGCGAGGTGCAACACCGGCCGATCGACCGCGATTGCGTCGACGACCGGCCCCAGGCGCCACAGCGACTGCAGCTCCGCGTCAGCATAGATGCGCGCGATCTCCAGCTGCGTGCCTGCGCCATCCTGAGTAGCAATGCGCAGCCCATGCAGGGTCAACTCCAGCGACCAGGGAGAGAACTCGACCTTGTCCACCGTCACCTGCCGCCCCAGCGCTTCGCTGGCGTGGCGCTGCAGTTGCGAGCGCACCAGCGGCGGCACTGCCAGCCAAGCCACGCCCCACAGCAACAACAGCGCGGTCAAGGCCCACAGGAGCCGCCGCACCCAGGGTTGGTTTCGAACAACGGCACTTAAGGGGGACACGGCAATCTTTCAGGCATCAAGACACACAAGCGCCATTGCACCAGAAATCCGCTACCACAACCTGTGAACAACTGAAAAAGGAAAGCCCGGTACGCAGCGAGCGCTGCGTACCGGGCTTGACGGCAGGCACAACGGCCTTTTGCCATCGATTGCGCCGCATGGAGCTTGCTGTCCATCGCGCAGAAGGCAAGTTATTGCCTTCAGGGGTGGCCTCGAAAGCGCCGCCATCGATGCATGAATCCGCGACATGCGGTGCTTCGGATGACCTGTGCCTTCTGGGCAGATGCCTGAATCACTCAGGCGCATTCACGATAGCAAGATGTGTGACGACTCGCCAGCAAGTTCTTTCTATGGCTGAACCGCGCTTCATTGGCGACTTCAACAAGATTTCAGGGCAGCTGATTCGTAGACTGAACGCCTACCTCATTATAATAAAAAGATATTATTCAAACGATTAATAGTATTGACTTGATATATTACGCCTCCTAGAATTCTAGGATCATCCACTCAAGGCACTAAAGCCTTTTTGCCTCTGATCCGCCGCCATCCCGGTTTTTTGGATTTGTGTCTGCCACACCCCCAACCTGGCACACCTCGTCCCTGATGGCTCTCGCATACGGCCTGTCGGTCGATGCTTGCAGGTTTGCACTTAGCGCACCCGATGTACGCGAATGCAGCAAACCTGCCCAACACAAGGAAATTTGATGCACAAGACAGCATCGCTTTTTGCTGGTCTGCGCACTTTTGCGGCCGACGTGGTCAGCGGTTTCATGGAAGTAACCCACAGCGGCTTCGCCCTGCTGGGCCTGGGCGTGTTTTTTGTTTGTGTCACCCTGACCGTACGCCCGGATCTGCGCCAGACCGGCGAGGAGCAGCTGATGGGCTGGCTGCAGGCGCGCCAGACCGCGGTCGTCGGCTTTGCCTTCGACCCGGACGCCAGCGAGCGCGCCACAGCCACCAATCCCAGAGACCTGCCCCGCGAACAGGCAGCAGTGACCTATTGGCTGAGCAAGAAATACCGCGTCGCCGCAGAACCGCTGGCCGTGCTGGTGTCCGAGGCCTACGACATCGGCCAGCGCACGCGCCTGGATCCCACGCTGATCCTGGCGGTGATGGCAATCGAGTCGCGCTTCAACCCCTTCGCCCAAAGTCCCGTCGGCGCCCAAGGCCTGATGCAGGTCATGACCAAGGTACACAACGACAAGTACAAGGATTTCGGCGGCCGCTTTGCCGCATTCGACCCCGTGGCCAATCTGCGCGTTGGTGCCAAGGTGTTGCAAGACTGCATCGCCAACGCCGGCTCGATCGAAGGCGGGCTGCGCTACTACGTCGGCGCAGCCAATCTGCCTGACGATGGCGGCTACGCCAACAAGGTACTGGCCGAGCATGAGCGGCTGCGCCAGGTGATCGCCAACCCCTCGCGCTTCATCCCTGCCCACGCGACGCCGCCGGCCGGCATGCTGTCCACCAAGGCACGCACCACACCGGCACAACCGGCCGCCGGCAGCCTGGGCGAAAAAGTGGCCATGCTGGGGCAGTTCTGAAGCACGCACCTGCCCGTAGCGACGTGCTGTACCGGCAGTCGTCCCGGCATCTATCAATCAGCTACACTCGCGCGGTACGCGACTGGCGATAGGCGCGGCGTCTCCCAGGCGCTGTGCTGACGTGGAAATCCAGCAGCAAGGCTGCCAACCACTGGGAAGCGTACCGCACCCGCAGAATCCTCCGGGCGCGCTCCGTCGTTCGCCTGGGCAGCCCTTGACTGTCAAGGGGCACATGTTCATCTGACTGCCATGTACCAACGCAATATTCTTGTCGAACAAACCGATCCCGAGGTGTGGGCTGCCATCCAGGCCGAGAACCTGCGCCAGGAAGAGCACATTGAACTGATCGCCAGCGAGAACTACGCCTCGCCCGCCGTCATGGCCGCGCAGGGCTCGCAGCTGACCAACAAATACGCCGAGGGCTATCCCGGCAAACGCTATTACGGCGGCTGCGAGAACGTGGACGTGATCGAGCAGTTGGCGATCGACCGCATCAAGCAGCTCTTTGGCGCTGAGGCGGCCAACGTGCAGCCCAACTCCGGCTCGCAGGCCAACCAGGCGGTGCTGATGGCCTTCTTGAAGCCCGGCGACACCATCCTGGGCATGAGCCTGGCCGAGGGCGGCCACCTGACGCACGGCATGGCGCTGAACATGTCGGGCAAGTGGTTCAACGTCGTCTCCTATGGCCTCAACGAGAAGGAAGAGATCGACTACAACGCCTTCGAAGCCAAGGCGCGCGAACACAAGCCCAAGCTGATCATCGGCGGCGCCTCGGCCTACGCCCTCGCCATCGACTTCGAGCGCATGGCGCGCGTGGCCAAGGACATCGGTGCCATCTTCTGGGTGGACATCGCCCACTACGCCGGCCTGGTGGTCGCGGGCGAGTACCCCAATCCGGTGCCATTTGCCGACGTGGTCACGTCGACGACGCACAAGAGCCTGCGTGGCCCACGCGGCGGCATCATCCTGATGAAGGCGGAGCACGAGAAGGCGATCAACAGCGCCATCTTCCCCGGCCTGCAAGGCGGCCCGCTGGAGCACGTCATCGCCGCCAAGGCCGTCGCCTTCAAGGAGGCAAGTGCGCCCGCCTTCAAGCAATACCAGCAGCAAGTGGCCAAGAACGCCAAGGTGTTCGCCGAGACATTGATCGAGCGGGGCCTGCGCATCGTCAGCGGCCGCACCGAGAGCCACGTGATGCTGGTCGACCTGCGCGCCAAGGGCATCACCGGCAAGGAAGCCGAGGCGGCGCTGGGCAAGGCCCACATCACCATCAACAAGAACGCGATCCCCAACGACCCGCAAAAGCCCATGGTGACCAGCGGCGTGCGCGTGGGCACGCCGGCGATCACCACGCGCGGCTTCAAGGAAGAGGAAACGCGCATCACCGCCAACCTGATGGCCGACGTGCTGGACAACCCGCACGACGAGGCCAACCTTGCCGCGGTGCGCGCCAAGGTGCAGGCGCTGACCAGCCGCTTCCCGGTCTACCGCTGAAGAAGCGCCAGCGATGAAGTGCCCGTTCTGCGGCCATCCGGACACCCAAGTGGCCGAGACGCGTGAATCCGAGGACGGTCGCTTCATCCGCCGCAGGCGCCGCTGCAGCGCCTGTGACAAGCGCTTCACGACCTATGAGCGCGCCGAGCTGGCCTTTCCGGCTGTCGTCAAAAAGGATGGTCGGCGCGTCGAATACGACCGGAGCAAAATCCAGCGCGCACTGCGCACCGCGGTGCGCAAGCGCCCGGTGACGGCCGAGCAACTCGAAGACGCGATCGCCCGCATCGAGGAACAACTGCTGCAATTGGGCCAGCGCGAGGTGCCGGCAAGCCACATCGGCGAGATGGCGATGCGCGCGCTCTACCAGCTCGACAAGGTGGCCTATGTGCGCTTTGCTAGCGTCTATCGCAACTTCGAGCGCATCGACGAGTTCAAGGCGCTGGTCGACGAAGAGTTCGACGAGTAGTAATCGCCGCCTCTCGGCAGGCAGGCGCCCGGCAGCGCCGCCTTGCCCACCCACTTCATTCACACTTGGCGCGCACCCGCAATCGGCGGCACCGCATGCGCCACGTCGGCGCACTGGGCGCGGTGGCGCAGCGCATGGTCCATCACCACCAGCGCCAGCAGCGCCTCGGCAATCGGCGCAGCTCGGATGCCGACGCAAGGATCGTGGCGGCCCTTGGTCACCACCTCGACCGGCTGGCCGTCGATGTCGATCGACGGGCGCGGCGTCAGGATGGAACTGGTGGGCTTGATCGCCAGGCTCACCTCGATGTCCTGCCCGGTGCTGATGCCGCCCAGCACACCGCCGGCATGGTTGCTGGCAAAGCCCGCCGGCGTCAACGCGTCGCCATGCTCGCTGCCGCGCTGCGCGACGCTGGCGAAGCCGGCGCCGATCTCCACGCCCTTGACCGCGTTCAGCCCCATCATCGCGTGCGCGATGTCAGCGTCCAGCCGGTCGTACAAGGGCTCGCCCAGGCCCACGGGCACGCCGCTGGCCTGCACGCGCAGGCGCGCGCCGCAACTGTCGTGCGCCTTGCGCAGCGCGTCCATATAGTCTTCCAGGTGCCGCACGTCGGCGATGGGGGCAAAAAACGGGTTGTTCGGCACATGCTCCCAGCTCTCGAACGGAATCTCCACCGTCCCCAGCTGCGTCATGCAGGCGCGCAGCTGCACGCCGAAACACTCCTTCAGCCATTTGCGCGCCACCGCGCCCGCGGCCACCGTCGGTGCGGTCAGGCGTGCTGACGAGCGCCCTCCCCCGCGCGGGTCGCGCAGGCCGTATTTGTGCCAGTAAGCGTAGTCCGCATGGCCGGGACGGAAGGTGCGCAGAATGTCGCCGTAGTCTTTGCTGCGCTGGTCCTGGTTGCGGATCAAAAGCGCAATCGGCGTGCCCGTCGTGCGGCCTTCGTACACGCCCGAGAGGATTTCCACCGCATCGGGCTCGTTCCTCTGCGTCACGTGGCGGCTGGTGCCGGGGCGACGGCGATCGAGTTCGCGCTGGATGTCCGCCTCATTCAAAGCCATGCCCGGCGGGCAGCCGTCGATCACGCAGCCGATCGCCGGGCCATGCGATTCACCAAAGTTGGTCACTCGAAACAGGGTGCCGAGGGTGGAGCCGCTCATGCGCAGGGTCTTTCAATTCAATAAGGAGATGGGCCGCAACCAGATGCGGCATGCGGCACGCAAGCCGCGCCTGACGTCAGGATGCCTCGGGCGCGGCATGGTCGTCCTCGGGCCAGTCGCGGATATAGGCCTTGAGCAGCTTGTTCTCGAAGTTCTGGCTGTCGACGACCGCCTTGGCCACGTCGTAAAAACTCACCACGCCCATCAGCATGCGCTGGTCCATCACCGGCATGTAGCGCGCGTGGCAGCCCAGCATCATGCGGCGCACCTCGTCCATGTCGGTCTGCAGCGTGCAGGTGATGGGCGCGTCGTCCATCGCGCTGCGCACCAGGCGCGTGCCGATGCTGCCGCCGTCGCGCGCCAGCACCTGGTTGATCTCGCGAAACGTCAGCATGCCGACCAGGTCGCCAAACTCCATCACGACGAGCGAGCCGATGTCCTTGTCGGCCATGGTCTCGACGGCGCGCGCCAGCGGCTCGTCGGGCGCAATCGTGTACAGGGTGTTGCCTTTGAGGCGCAGGATGTCGCTGACTTTCATGGTCTCTCTCGGGATTGGGGGCGGGAAATGCAGCCGCAGTCACTTGGGCGATGCCAGCAGACGCCGGCCCACCGGAAAATATAGCCCACAATCGCCCGGCCTTTGACAACCCTGGAGACTCCCCCATGCCCGGTTACTCCGATCCCGGCTTCGACACGCTGGCCGTCCACGCCGGTGCCCGGCCCGACCCTGCCACCGGCGCGCGCGCCACGCCCATCCATTTGACGACGTCCTTCGTCTTCGAATCCAGCGACCACGCCGCCGCCCTGTTCAACATGGAGCGCCCGGGCCACGTGTATTCGCGCCTGTCCAACCCGACCAACGCGGTGTTCGAGCAGCGCGTGGCGGCGCTTGAAGACGGCGCCGGCGCCATCGCCACGGCCAGTGGCATGGCGGCGCTGCACCTGGCCATCGTCACGCTGATGGGCGCGGGCAGCCACATCGTCGCAAGCACCGCACTGTACGGCGGCTCGCAAAACCTGCTCAACTACACGCTGCGCCGCTTCGGCATCGAGACCACGTTCGTTAAGCCCGGCAACATCGACGGCTGGCGCACGGCCATCCGCCCCAACACCCGGCTGCTGCTGGGCGAGACGGTAGGCAACCCGGGCCTGGAAGTGCTGGACATTCCGACGATTGCGCAAATCGCCCACGACGCGGGCGTGCCGCTGCTGGTCGACTCCACGCTGACCACGCCCTGGCTGATCAAGCCACTGGCGCATGGCGCCGACATGGTCTACCACGCAGCGACCAAATTCCTCTCGGGCCACGGCACCGTGATGGGCGGCGTGCTGGTCGACGGCGGCAGCTTCGATTGGGAGGCCTCGGGGCGCTTTCCCGAACTCACCGCGCCCTACGACGGCTTTCACGACATGGTGTTTGCCGAGGAAAGCGCCGTCGGCGCCTTCTTGCTGCGCGCGCGCCGCGAGGGCCTGCGCGACTTCGGTGCCTGCTTGAGCCCGCACAGCGCCTGGCTGATCCTGCAAGGCATGGAGACGCTGCCGCTGCGCATGGCCCAGCACGTGCACAACACCGAGCGCGTGGTGCAGTTCCTCGCCGCCCATCCCTTCGTCGCGCGCGTGGGCCATCCCATGCTGCCCGACCACTCCAGCCATGCACTGGCGCAAAAGCTGCTGCCGCGCGGCGCGGGCTCGGTGTTCAGCTTCGACCTCAAGGGCAGCCGCGCCCAGGGCAAGAAGTTCGTCGAGACGCTGCAGCTGTTCAGCCACCTGGCCAACGTCGGCGACTGCCGCTCGCTGGTCATCCATCCGGCCAGCACCACCCACTTTCGCATGAGCGACGAGGCGCTGCTGGCGGGCGGCATCACCCAGGGAACGATCCGCCTGTCCATCGGACTGGAAGACGCCAACGACCTGATCGACGACCTCAAGCGCGCCCTGAAGGCCGCAGAAAAGGCAGGTGCCTGACATGTATTGCAACGTCCTGGGTGCACGCACCTACTGCTACACCGGCGGTAAGGCCTTCGACCCCGCCCGTCCCACGGCCGTGATGGTTCACGGCGTACTCAACGACCACAGCGTATGGCTGTGGCAGAGCCGCTGGCTGGCCCACCACGGCTGGAACGTGCTGGCCGTCGACCTGCCGGGCCACGGCAGAAGCGCGGGCGATGCACCGGCCAGCGTCGAGCAGGCGGCCGACTTCGTCGCCGCGCTGCTGGACGCGGTCGGTGCGCCGCGCGCCGCGCTGGTGGGCCACAGCTGGGGATCGCTGATCGCGCTGGAGGCCGCTGCCCAACTGGGCGAGCGCTCCACCCACCTGGCGCTGGTCGGCACCGCGTTTCCGATGAAGGTCTCGCCCGCGCTGATCGACGCGGCGCTGAATCAGCCCGAGCAGGCGCTGAAGATGGTCAACACCTTCTCGCGCAGCACGCTGGCGCCACCGGGCGGCACCGGCGTCTGGGTCTATGGCGCCGGCATGGCGCTGGGCCGACGCGTGCTGCGCAGCAATGCACAGGTCAACGTATTTCACCGCGGCTTCGTCGCCTGCGACCAATATGCCAACGGCGAGGCGGCCATTGCCGCCATCACCTGCCCGGTGCTGTTCGTGCTGGGCAGCAAGGACGTGATGACGCCGCCGCGCGCCGCGCAGGGACTGATCGGAGCTGCGCGCCAGGCCGGCAAAAAAGTGCGGATTACGCAACTGGACGTGGGCCACAACCAGATGAGCGAGGCGCCCGACGCGACGCTGCAGGCGCTGCGCGATTTTCTGGTCTAGGCGGTGGGCGGAGCATCAGCCCATCAGCCCCACAGCCGGCGCAAGGCAGCCAGGCTCGTCACCTCGGCCTGCGGCCCGGGCTCGGCGGGGTAAGGCCAGCCCTCGCGCAGCGGATTGAACCAGACCGCCTGCAGCCCGGCGCGGCGCGCGCCGCGCACGTCCAGTGCCGCGTCGTCGCCCACGTGCAAAAGCGCCTGCGGCGCCACGCCCGCGGCATCGGCGGCCATCTCGAACATCCGCGCATCGGGCTTGGCCACGCCCAGACTCGGTGCGCTCAGGCTCGCACTGAAATACTGGCCGATGCCGACGCGCTGCACGTCTGCATTGCCGTTGCTCAGCGCCACCACCGTGTAGCGCTGCGACAAGAACTGCAGCGTCTCGTGCACGCCGTCGAACAGGTCGACACGCTGGCGGTGGTCGAAGAAATGCTCGAACGCCGGCTCGGCCAGCGCCGGGTCGTCGCCCGCCTGGGTGAGTGCCATGCGAATCGACTCGCGCCGCAGCGCGCTCAAATCCAGCTTCAGATCGGGGCGCAGCGTCTGCATGCGCACACGAATGGCTCGCAGCGCCTGCGCATCGCCCACCAGCCGCGCCGTCGCCGGGGCGTGCTGCGCAAGCCAGCCGGCCAGTGCCTGCTCTGCGCGCTCTATCGTGGGCCATACCGGCCACAGCGTGTCGTCCAGGTCCAGGCTGATGGCCTGCACACGCGACAGATCCAGGCCTTGCGCGGCACCCCGAAGATTGTTGACTGCTGCGTCCATGGGGCGCCAATGTAGCAGTCGTCGCGAAAAGACCGCGCGCGAAGCCCATGCCGCTGCCTGCCTTTGCCACAATCGCCCCATGCCCCACGACCCCACCCACAGCGCCGTTCTTTTGTGCAACCTGGGCACACCGGACGCTGCCACCGCGCCCGCGCTGCGCCGCTACCTGGCGCAATTCCTGGGCGACGCGCGCGTCGTCGACCTGCCGCGCCTGCTGTGGCTGCCGCTGCTGCACGGCGTCATCCTGCGCACGCGCCCGCGCCAGTCGGCCGCCAAGTACGCCAGCATCTGGACGCCCGACGGCTCTCCGCTGGCTGTCTATACGCAGCGCCAGGCAGCGGCGCTGCAGGACGCGCTGGCGTCGGCCGGCCGGCCCACACGCGTGCTGCCCGCGATGCGCTACGGCCAGCCGGCCGTTGGCGCGCAGCTGCAGACGCTGCAGAACGCCGGCGTGCGCCGCGCGCTGGTGCTGCCGCTGTACCCGCAGTACTCGGCAACGACGACGGCCAGCATGTTCGACGCGGTATTCGGCTGGCTGCGCGGCGCGCGCCACTTCCCGGAGCTGCGCCTGGTCAACGACTACCACGACCACCCCGCCTACATTGCCGCACTGGCCGCCAGCGTGCGTGCGCACTGGCAGGCGCGTGGCGGGCCGGCGCAGCGGCTGGTGATGAGCTTTCACGGCATTCCCGAGCGCAACGTGCAGCGCGGCGACCCCTACGCCGAGCAGTGCCGCACCACGGCGCAGCTGCTCGCCCAGGCGCTGCAGTTGCCGCCCGAGCGCTGGATGCTGACCTTCCAGTCGCGCTTTGGCCGCGCCCGCTGGCTGCAGCCCTACACCCAGCCCTCCCTCGAAGCACTGGGGCGCGAGGGCCTGACCAGCGTGGACGTGATCTGCCCGGGCTTTGCCAGCGACTGCCTGGAGACGCTCGAAGAGATCGACATGGAGGTGCGCCAGGCCTTCGTGCAAGCCGGCGGCCAGGACTTCCGCTACATCCCCTGCCTGAACGACAGTCCGGCCTGGATCGCCGCGCTGGCCCGCATCGCCGACGGCCACCTGGCGGGCTGGGGTATGGCGCACGCGCCAGAATCGACTGCATGAACACCCCATCCCCCTGCCCGCAACTGACGGCCGGACAACTGCGCCGCACCATCGACCCGGCGCAGCTGGACTTTGCGCACACCGGCGAGCTGGTGCGCGAGAGCCTGCCGTGGATAGGCCAGCAACGCGCCTTCGACGCGGCGCGCTTCGGCCTGGTGATGGACCAGCCCGACTACAACCTGTTCGTGCTCGGCGAGGTGGGCAGCGGCCGCGCCTCGCTGATGCGGCGCGCCATGCACGAGGCAGCCGCCACGCGAGCGGTGCCGCCCGACCTGTGCTATCTGCACGACTTCGACGCGCCCGAGCGCCCGCGTGCGCTGCGCCTGCCCGCGGGCCAGGGGCGCACGCTGCGCCAGGGCATGCAGCAATGGGCCAAGGCGCTGGAGGCGGAAATCCCCAAACGCCTCACGGCCGCCGACGTCAAGTCCGAGGCCGAGCACATCGAGAAAACCTACCAGAGCGCCGAGGCGCGCGCGTTCTCGCAGCTCAACGACTTTGCGCGCGCGCGCCGCTTTCGCCTGACGCGCGACAGCGGCCAGATGGTCTTCACGCTGCTGGGCGAGGACGGCCAGCCGATTGACGAGGCGGCGGCGCAGCAGCTCAGCCACGGCGAGCGCATGGCCATCGAGTTGGCCGAGCAGGAACTGCGCGCCGAGATCGTGCGCTTTCTCGAACAGGTGCGCCCGCTGGAACGCACGCGCGACGAGGCATTGCAGACGCTGCAGCGCCAAAGCATCAAGCCGCTGGTGGATCACGCGCTGGACGACACGCGCCAGGCGCTGCGCAAGCAGATCAAGGATACGGTCAAGCTCAACCACTGGCTCGACCAGGTGCAGCGCGAGGTGCTCGACAACCTCGATCTGTTCCTGTCCGCCGAGGCGTCGGGCGCCGACGAATCTGCCGAGGAAGACCGCCGCGCCGACCTGCAGAACCTGCTCGACCAGTGCCAGGTCAACCTGGTCGTGGACAACGCCGCGCTGCAGGGCGCGCCCGTCGTCGTCGAGGACAACCCGCAGCTGCGCAGCCTGTTCGGCAGCATCGAACACCACGGGGGCAGCGACGCGCCTTACGCAGATTTTTCGTGCATCCGCGCCGGCAGCCTGCTGCAGGCGCATGGCGGCTATCTGCTGCTGTACCTGCGCGATCTGCTGGGCGACGAGCCGCTGTGGGAGCGCATGCGCCGCTTTCTGCGCTGCTCGCTGGTGACCATTGAGGACGCGTCGGCCCACGGCACGGGCGCGGCCGTCGCGCTGCAGCCCGAGGGCGTGCAGGTGCAGGTCAAGATCGTGCTCGTCGGCTCGTCCGCCGAGTACTACCTGCTGCATGCCGGCGACAGCGACCTGGCGCGGCGCTTTCGCGTCAAGGTCGACTTTGCCGAGCGCTTTGCCGCCACCGACGACGCCTACCACAGCAGCGCCATCTTCATCGCCCACAGCTGCGCGCAGCGCGGCCTGCCGCACTGCACGGCCGCAGCCATGGCGCGGCTGCTGGAGTTCTCGCACCGCGAGGCCGACGACCAGCAGCGCCAGAGCGCGCTGTTCGCCCACATGGAGGCGCTGATGCTCGAGAGCGCGCAGCAGGCGCGCCAGCGCGGCGCGGCGTTGACCGACGCGGCCGACGTGGACACCGCACTGCTGGCGCGGCGCATGCGCCACAACGCGCCCGAGGAGGAAATGCACCAGGCGATTGCCGACGGCGAGCTGCTGATCTCTCTGCAGGGCAGCCAGGTCGGCCAGCTCAACGCGCTCACGCAGATCGACCTGGGCGACTACCGCTTCGGCTTCCCGATACGCATCACCGCGCGCACCTATGCCGGCCAACAGGGGCTGATGAACATCGAGCGCGAGGTCGAGATGTCCGGCCCCATCCACGACAAGGGCGTGCTCATCCTGCACAGCTACCTGGCCGCGCTGTTCGGCCACCTGGCGCCGCTGGCGCTGGGCGCGTCCATCGTCTTCGAGCAGGAGTACAGCGGCATCGAGGGCGACTCGGCGTCGTGTGCCGAACTGTACGCGCTGCTGTCCTCGCTGTCGGGCCTGCCGCTGCGCCAGGACATTGCGGTGACCGGCGCGCTCAACCAGCACGGCGAGGTGCTGCCCGTCGGCGGGCTGAACGAGAAAATCGAAGGATGGTTTCGCGTCTGCCGGCAGACCGGCTTCACCGGCACGCAGGGTGTGCTGATCCCGGCGCGCAACCAGCGCCACCTGATGCTCAGCCGCGCGGTCGTGCAGGCAGTGCGCGACGGCCAGTTCCACATCCACTGCGCACACCATGTCGGCGAAGGCATTGCCCTGCTGACCGGCTGCGAGGCCGGGCTGGGCGACACGCCGGCCGCGCCCGACAGCGTGCTGGCGCGCGCCGAGCGCACGCTGCTCGCCTACCGCCGCGCCTGCCAGGCCATGGCGCTGGGGCGGCGCAGGCCGCTGCGCTGAATGCGACAGGCAGCAACGTTCCCGCCCTCCTCGCTCCGGTTCTTTCTCATCGATAATTGACGTTTACGTCAACGTCCTACCTACAAGGAGACTCTTCATGGACATTCAGGGCAAGGTATTCATCGTCACCGGCGGCGCATCCGGCCTGGGCGAGGGCACGGCGCGCATGCTGGCCGCAGCCGGCGCCACGGTGGTGATTGCCGACATGCAGGTCGACAAGGGCGAGGCGGTCGCCAGGGAAATCGGCGGCGTGTTCGTCAAGTGCGACGTCGCCAGCGAGACCGACGGCCAGGCCGTCGTCGCCAAGGCGGTGTCGCTGGGCAAGCTGATGGGCCTGGTCAACTGCGCCGGCATCGCCCCGGCCGAGAAGACCGTTGGCAAGAACGGCCCCCACGCGCTGGCCACCTTCAGCAAGACCATCACGGTGAACCTGGTCGGCTCTTTCAACATGATTCGCCTGGCCGCCGAGGCGATGGGCAAGAACGAACCCGAGGCCACCGGCGAGCGCGGCGTGCTGATCTCGACCGCGAGCGTCGCGGCCTACGACGGCCAGATCGGCCAGGCCGCGTATTCCGCATCCAAGGGCGGCATCGTCGGCATGACGCTGCCGATCGCACGCGACCTGGCCAGGAGCGGCATCCGCAACATGACGATCGCGCCCGGCATCTTCGGCACGCCCATGCTGTTCGGCATGCCGCAAGAGGTGCAGGACGCGCTGGCCGCGGGCGTGCCCTTCCCCAGCCGCCTGGGAACGCCGCAGGACTACGCCAAGCTGGTGCGCCACATCTTCGAGAACGACATGCTCAACGGCGAGGTAATCCGCCTGGATGGCGCGATCCGCCTGGCGCCAAGGTAAGAACGCACCCGCGACCCGATCCGCCGCCTGCCCGCGCTTCGCTGGCAGGCGTTTTTGCGTGGTGCGCACACGGCAATTCAAATAAAAAAGAGGCCAGATCACGTGATCTGGCCTCTTGAAAATATTGGCGGAGTGGACGGGGCTCGAACCCGCGACCCCCGGCGTGACAGGCCGGTATTCTAACCAACTGAACTACCACTCCGCGTTGGTATTGCTCACGGCTCTTGCGAGCCCAAGTGCAATAAAACTTGGCGACCCTACGGGGATTCGAACCCCGGTACCCACCGTGAAAGGGTGGTGTCCTAGGCCTCTAGACGATAGGGTCAAAACCTGGACGAAAACATGTGTTTTGGTGGAGGTAAACGGGATCGAACCGATGACCTCTTGCATGCCATGCAAGCGCTCTCCCAGCTGAGCTATACCCCCAAAACCTCGAATCCAATGGCGGAGTGGACGGGACTCGAACCCGCGACCCCCGGCGTGACAGGCCGGTATTCTAACCAACTGAACTACCACTCCGCGTTGGTATTGCTCACGGCTCTTGCAAGCCCAAGTGCAATAAAACTTGGCGACCCTACGGGGATTCGAACCCCGGTACCCACCGTGAAAGGGTGGTGTCCTAGGCCTCTAGACGATAGGGTCAAAACCTGGACTTCAGTGTGGTGGAGGTAAACGGGATCGAACCGATGACCTCTTGCATGCCATGCAAGCGCTCTCCCAGCTGAGCTATACCCCCACTATGATTCAAGCCTTTCGGCCATCATCTGCTGAGCCTTGAATTATAGACAGCTTTTCAGCGGTTTTTCAAACGTGCAAGAATTTTTTCGCGGCCCAGCAATTCCAGTACCGCATCGACCGACGGCGTATGCGCCGTGCCCACGGTCAGCACGCGCACCGGCATGGCCAGCTGCGGCATCTTGGCGCCTTGCGCCTTCAGAACGTCCTTGATCGCTGCAGCAATCGCCTCCCTGTTCCAGTCCACGTTTTGCAGCGCCGCGGCAAAGGCGTCAACCAAAGGCTGGGCCGCATCGGTCACATGCTTTGAGTAATCCTCGGCATTGCGCTCGATCGCGTCGACGTAGAAAACACGCACCCAGGCGGCCAGGTCGGCCAGCGTGTCGCAGCGATCCTTGAACAGCGCGCAGATGCGCGGCAGGCGATCGTCGAGCTGAGCGGCGGCAACGCCCGCCTTCAGGGCGAACGGAGCAACCTGGCGCGCCAGCTCGGCGTCGTCCAGCGCCTTGAGGTGCTGGGCGTTGACCCAGCGCAGCTTGGCCTCGTCGAACTGGCCGGCGCTCCTGCCCAGGTGATCGAGGTTGAACCATTCGAGGAACTGCGCGCGCGAGAAGATCTCGTCGTCACCATGGCTCCAGCCCAGGCGCGCCAGGTAGTTGACCATGGCGTCGGGCAGATAGCCTTCGTCGCGGTACTGGGTCACGGCCTTGGCGCCGTTTCGCTTGCTCATCTTCTCGCCCTGCTCGTTGAGCACCGTGGGCAGGTGGGCAAACACCGGCACCTGCGCGCCCAGCGCCTCGAAGATGTGGATCTGGCGCGGCGTGTTGTTGACATGATCGTCGCCGCGGATCACGTGGGTGATGCGCATGTCCATGTCGTCCACGCAGACGCAGAAGTTGTAGGTGGGCGTGCCGTCGGGGCGGGCGATCACCAAGTCGTCCAGCTCGCTGTTCTGGAACTCGATGCGGCCCTTGCATTTGTCGTCCCATGCGACGACGCCGTCCTTGGGCGTCTTGAAGCGCAGCACGGGCTGCACGCCTTCGGGCACAGGCGGCAGCACCTTGCCCGGCTCGGGGCGCCAGGTGCCGTCGTAGCGCGGTTTTTCCTTGTTGGCCATCTGGCGCTCGCGCAGCGCGTCGAGCTCTGCCACGCTCATGTAGCAGGGGTAGACATGGCCGCCATCCTTGAGCTGCTCCAGCACAGCGCGGTAGCGATCCATGCGCTGCATTTGGTAGAACGGGCCTTCGTCGATGTCCAGCTGCAGCCAGTCCATGCCCTCCAGGATCACGTCGACCGACGCCTGCGTGGAGCGTTCGAGATCCGTGTCCTCGATGCGCAGGATGAAGTCGCCGCCCTGGGCGCGGGCAAAGGCCCAGGGATAGAGCGCCGAGCGGATGTTGCCCAGGTGGATGAAGCCGGTGGGCGACGGAGCGAAACGGGTGCGTATTTTCTGGTTCATGTCGATGGGGCTCAAAGGCTGTCCAGGCCGCGCAGCAGGTCGTTCTTGACGTCCTGCAGGTGCTCCAGGCCGACGCTGACGCGGATCAGTCCCTGGCCGATGCCGGCCGCCTGGCGCTGCTCCTCGGACAGCCGCCCGTGCGAGGTGCTGGCCGGGTGGGTGATGGTGGTCTTGACGTCGCCCAGGTTGGCGGTGATGGAGCACAGCCGCGTGCTGTCGACCACATGAAAGGCGTTGGCGCGCAGCTGCTCGGGCGTGGCGCCCGCGACGTCGAATGCCAGCACCGTGCCGCCCATGCCGCTTTGCTGGCGCATGGCCAGTTCGTGCTGCGGGTGGCTCGCCAGCCCCGGGTAATGGACGCGTGCCACCTTGGGGTGCCCCTCCAGCCAGCCGGCCAGCGCCAGCGCCGCCGCGCTTTCGGCCTTGACGCGCAGCGCCAGCGTCTCCAGCCCCTTGAGCACCACCCAGGCATTGAACGGCGAGAGGTTGAGCCCGCCGCTGCGCAGGAAAGTGCCCATGACCTTGTCGACCAGCGCCACCGTGCCGCAGACCGCGCCGGCCATCACGCGGCCCTGGCCGTCCAGCAGCTTGGTGCCCGAGTGCACGATCAGGTCGGCGCCAAACTCGGCGGGGCGCTGCAGCACGGGCGAGGCAAAGCTGTTGTCCACCGCCAGCAGCGCGCCCTGGTTGTGCGCAATGTCAGCCAGCGCCTGGATGTCGCACAGGTCGGTCAGCGGGTTGGTCGGCGTCTCGGCAAACAGCATGCGCGTGTTCGGGCGCACCGCAGCCTGCCAGGCGGCCGCGTCGGTCTGCGACACAAAAGTGGTCTCGACGCCAAAGCGCGCCATCTCGGTGCCCAGCAGCTTCATGGTCGAGCCGAACATCGACTGCGACGCGATCACGTGGTCGCCAGCCTTGAGCGCCGTGAGCGCCACCAGCAGAATGGCCGCCATGCCGGTGGACGTGGCCACCGCGCATTCGGTGCCCTCCATCGCCGCCAGCCGCTGCTCGAAGCTGTTGACCGTCGGGTTGGCGGTGCGCGTATAGGTGTAGCCGGGCTCTTCCATTGCAAAACGGCGCGCGGCGCTGGCGCAGTCGTCCTGCACAAAGCTGCTGGTCAGGTACAGCGCCTCGCTGTGCTCACCCCATTGGCTGCGCTCGACCGCCTGGCGCACGGCCAGCGTGTCGGGGTGCAGCCCGGCGGGCAAGGTGGATTCACTCACGATGGTTCCTTGGTTTCAAACAGTCAAATCAAACGGCCTGACGACTTGGCATGCGACGCAGGTTCAGCCCTCTTGCGCATTGGGCAGCGACAGGCGCGAGGTGTCCTCATCGCCCTCCTCGCCATCGCCGCGGTCGCGCCCGGTGTTGAGCGCCGCGACCGACTCGTCGGAGATGTCGCCGGTGACGTACTTGCCGTCGAAGCACGATGCCTCGAAGCCGTCGATCTGCGCGTTGATGGCTCCCACGGTCTGCTTCATCGCCTCCAGGTCCTGGTAAATCAGCGCATCGACACCGATCCACTGGCGGATCTCCTCGACCGTGCGCCCATGCGCCACCAGCTCCTCGCGCGTGGGCATGTCGATGCCGTAGACGTTGGGGTGGCGCACCGGCGGCGCGGCCGACGCCAGGTAGACCTTGGCGGCGCCGGCATCGCGCGCCATCTGCACGATCTCCTTGGAGGTGGTGCCGCGCACGATGGAGTCGTCGACCAGCAGCACGCGCCGGCCCTTGAATTCGCTGGCAATCGCGTTGAGCTTCTGGCGCACCGACTTCTTGCGCGTGGCCTGGCCCGGCATGATGAAGGTGCGGCCCACGTAGCGGTTCTTGACGAAGCCCTCGCGGTAGGGAATGCCCAGGCGCTGGGCCAGCTGCATGGCGCTGGGGCGGCTCGACTCGGGCACGGGAATGATGGCGTCGATCTGGTTGGGCGGCACCGTGGAGACCACGCGCTTGGCCAGCGTCTCGCCCATGTTCAGCCGCGCCTGGTAGACGGAGATGCCGTCCATCACCGAGTCCGGGCGCGCCAGGTAGACGTACTCGAACATGCACGGATGCAGCGTGCCGTGCTCGGCGCACTGCGCAGCGCGCAGGCTGCCGTCGGTACGCACGATGACCGCCTCGCCCGGCGCGACGTCGCGCTCCAGGTGGAACATCGTGCCCTCCAGCGCCACCGACTCGCTGGCCACCATGAAGGCACCGTCGTCGGCGCGCCCCATGCACAGCGGACGAATGCCGAACGGATCGCGAAACGCCAGCAGGCCAAAACCGGAGATCAACGCCACCACCGCATACGAGCCCTTGACGCGCCGGTGCACCTCGCGCACCGCCTGGAACACGTCCTCGTCCTGCAGCGGCGCGCCGCTGCTGGCGCGCGCAATCTCGTGCGCCAGCACGTTGAGCAGCACCTCGGAGTCGCTCTCGGTGTTGGTGTGGCGGTGGTCGGTATCAAACAGCTCGCGGCGCAGCTGGCGCACATTGGTCAGGTTGCCGTTGTGCACCATGACGATGCCGAACGGCGCGTTGACGTAGAAGGGCTGGGCCTCCTCCTCGCTGGAGACGCTTCCCGCCGTCGGGTAGCGCACCTGCCCCAGGCCAATGCTGCCCGGCAGCGCGCGCATGTTGCGCGTGCGAAACACGTCGCGCACCATGCCCTTGGCCTTGTGCATGAAGAACTTGCGCCCATCCTGGGTGACGATGCCCGCCGCATCCTGGCCGCGGTGCTGCAACAGCAGCAGCGCGTCGTAAATCAGTTGGTTGACCGGTGTCTGACCGACCGTGCCGACGACTCCACACATAAATTGCTTTCTCTCTCAACAGGCTTTGATGCCGATTTGCCAGGGATGCGCCGCTGCGCCGCCCACCATCCATTACCCCTGCGTGCCCCGCGGCAATGCGACAGGCAGCTCCTGCACACCGCCGGGCAGCAGCGGCGCCAGCTGCGCCAGCGACGCCTGCAGCAAGGCCGCCCCGGCCGACTCGCGCCACCATGGCGCGTCGCGCAGCGGGCTCCAGCCCACCACCAGCGCCAGCACCAGCAGCACCAGCACGCCGCGCGCCGTGCCAAACAATGCGCCCAATGCGCGGTCGGCCGGGCGCATGCCTACCGCATCGATCAGCTTCTTGACCAGCCAGGCGAGCAGGCCGCAGGCAAACACCACCGCGACGAACACCAGCACATAGCCTGCGGCCAGCCGCCACGGCCCCTGGCCCAGCGCCAGCCAGTCGCCCACGCCGGCGCCCCACCACTGCGCGGCCACGAAGGCCAGCACCCAGCCGGCCAGCGACAGCAGCTCATAGACCAGCCCGCGCCAGGCGCCCAGCAGCATGGAGGCGGCCAGCACGACGATCAAGATCCAGTCCAGCGCCGCCATATTCCACACCGTCGTTTGTTCACAGGGTCAGCACCGACCCCGCCAGTCCCATGCCCTTGACGCGCTCGGCCGCTTTTTCCGCCTCGGCGCGACTGTCGAACGGCCCCAGGCGCACGCGGGTGCGCTTGCCGGCGCTGGTGTCCACCACCTGGGCATAGGTCTTGACTCCGGCGCGCTCCAGGCGCAGGCGCACCTCGCGCGCCTTGTCGGCATCGGCAAAAGCCCCCACCTGCACGATGAAGCGCTGGCCGGCGCTGGCCGCAGGCGCCGCCTTGGCCACGGCCGTCGGCGCGCGGCCTTCGAGCAGCGCGCGGGCGCGCTCGGCGTCGGTTGGCGCCGGCTTGGCGGCGGCCTTGGGCTGCGGCGCGGCGTCTGCTGCCGCCTCATGCGCCTTGGCCACCGGCGCCTGGAGAGGCGCCTCGGCCGGCACCCGGGTCTTGGTGGTCGCCGCGGCCTGCTCGGCGTGATCCGGCGCCTCGGGCGGCGCCGCCGTCACCGCAGGCGCGGGATGGGCTGCGTCCACCAGTTCCTCGCCCGCATCCAGGCCCGTGGCCGGCGCCTCGTGAACCTGGGCGGGTGCCGCCGCCTGTGGCAAGGGCTCAACCTTGTTTCGGTCTGGAATGTCCAGCTGAACGTCAACCTCCACCGGCCGGGGCTGGGAGTCGAACAGCAGCGGAAAGCCGATGACGCCAGCGAGCACCAGCACCACGGCGCCCACCAGGCGGTGGCGGGCGCGGCGGCGCATCTCCTCGATGGTCTCTGCCTGGGCCGCGGCGCCGCGGCCGCGGCGCGCGGGCTTGCCGCCGCCCTCGGGCGCGTCCTTTTTGTTCCAACGCAAGGGAAAGAATGCCATGGGGATCCGGGGCTCAGCGTCTGGGAGGGGTGGGGGGCGTGGCTGCCATGGCGCCGGACGCCGCACCGCCCTGGCGGGGGGCGGTCAAGGCCTGCGCCTCAGGAGGTATGGTTGCCAGCAACGCCCGGATCCGACGATGTTCTACACGGCAAGATGCTTGGCCTTCAGGCGCGGCAGACCATTTTCCAACACGCCGCCAACCGTATAGAACGAACCAAAAACCACGATTCTATCAGCCGGCCTGGCCGCTTCGAGCGCGGCGGTCAGCGCCTCCTCGGGGCTGGCGTGCAGGCTGACGGGCACTTCCTCCTCGACGTCCTCGGGCGCCGCCCCATGGCTGGCCGCCACGCCGCCGCGCGTGCGGCTCACCACCAGGTGGGCGCTGCCCTGCCCCGGCTGGGCGGTGGTTTTCTGTACCCGCCGGCGCGGCAGGGCCGCGTCCAGCAGATCCTTGCCGTGCTGCCCGGTCTGCAGCGCATGCAGCACCTGCTTGAGATCCTGCGCCGACGCGGCGCGCGGCGTCGGCAGGTCGGCGAAATACCAGCAGTCGATCTGCGGCGCGATGCGCGCCAGCATCTGCGGCAAGTCCTTGTCTGCCATCGCGCCGACGACCGCGTGCGTGGCCTGGAAGTAGCTGCCCATCGCATCCAGGTTGGCCGCCAGCGCCGAGACCGCGTGCGGGTTGTGCGCCACGTCCAGGATCAGCGTGGGCTGGCCCGCAATCACCTGGAAGCGCCCGGGCAGCTCCACATGCGACAGCCCCACGCGCACCGCTTGCGCGGTGATAGGCACGCGGTCGCGCAGCGCATTCAACGCCGCCAGCGCGCCCGAGGCGTTGATCAGTTGGTTGGCGCCGCGCAGCGACGGGTAGGCCAGGCCTGCGTAGCGCCGCCCGCGCCCGGCCCAGGCCCATTGCTGCTGGTCGCCGGAATAATTGAAGTCGCTGCCAAAGCGCCACAGCTCGGCGCCGATTTCATGCGCATGCGCCATCACGCTGTCGGGCGGCACCGGGTCGCTGACCACGACCGGCCGGCCAGGGCGCATGATGCCGGCCTTCTCGCGGCCAATCGCCTCGCGGTCGCTACCGAGAAACTCCACGTGGTCCACGTCCACGCTGGTGATCACCGCGCAGTCGGCATCGATCACGTTGGTCGCGTCCAGCCTCCCGCCCAGGCCCACCTCCAGCACCGCCAGATCCAGGCCGGCGCGGCTCATCAGGCGCAGGATGGCCAGCGTGGTGAACTCGAAATAAGTGAGCTCAACCGCGCCGCCGCCCGCGGTGCGCGCCTGCTCGACCGCGGCGAAATGCTCCAGCAGCGCATCGGCCGCCACCGGCTCGCCGCGAATGCGGCAGCGCTCCTCGAAATGCACGATGTGCGGCGACGAATACACGCCGGTGCGGTAGCCCGACTCCTGTGCCACCGCCTCGATCATCGCGCAGGTCGAACCCTTGCCGTTGGTGCCGGCTACCGTGATGACCGGGCAGTCGAAGCGCAGGTCGAGGCGGCGCGCGACCTCGGCCACGCGCTCCAGACCCATCGCTATGGTCTTGGGATGAAGCTGCTCGCAGTAGTCCAGCCACTGCTGCAGAGTATGGGGAAGATGGGGGGCAGGGGTTTGCATGACGGGCGCGATTGTCGCGCAGCAGCGCATGGGCGATGATCGCGCCCATGAATGCCCCCACCCCCACCGTTTACGGAATCACCAACTGCGACACCGTCAAAAAGACCCGCGCCTGGCTGGCGCAGTACGGCGTGTCCTACACCTTCCACGATTTCAAGAAGCTCGGCCTGCCCGAAGAGGCGCTGGCGCACTGGCTGGACAGCGTCGGCTGGGAGCCGCTGCTCAACCGCCGCGGTACCACCTGGCGGCGCCTGGACGCAGCCACGCAGGCCGGCGTGCACGACGGCGCCAGCGCCGCCGCAGTGATGCGCGCCCAGCCCTCGGTCATCAAGCGCCCGGTGGTGGACTGGGGAGACGCGGTGACCGTCGGCTTCGACGCGCAGGACTGGGCGCAGCGCATCGGCCAGGACAGCTGACCGGGTCAACACCACCCGAAGCGCGCCGCCCGCTCTTTGCACAGCTTTACGCCCGGTGCAACGCCCGTAAAACGCGCACTGCCTAAACTTTTGGCGCCGGGCTGATTCCAACCCGTGTCAAGGAGTATTCACCATGCGCACAAGCTTCATCACCGCGACCGCGCTGGCCACTGCCGCGCTGGCCGCCCAGGCGCAAACCCAAGGCCCAGAGATGGGCCGCGTGCTGTCGGTAACGCCGGTGTCGCAGCAGGTGGCGGTGCCGCGCCAGGTCTGCAACGACGAGACGCTGTACAGCAGCGCACGCCCGACCACCGGCGCCGGCGCGGTGCTGGGCGCGATTGCCGGCGGGGCCGCGGGCAACGCCATTGGCGGCGGCGGTGGGCGAGCACTGGCGACAGCCGTGGGCGTCATTGGCGGCGCCATGCTGGGCAACAACGTCGAAGGCGGCCAGCCGGGTTATCAAAACGTGCAGCGCTGCACCACGCAAACCACCTTGGAGACCCAGCCGCTGGGCTACGACGTGACCTACGAATACGCCGGCCGGCGCTACACCACGCGCATGGCGCAAGACCCCGGCCAGTGGGTTGCCCTGTCGGTGCAGCCGCTGGCCAACACGGCGCCGCAGTCGCCGCCCACCGGCTACGACAGTGGCTACTACGGAACCGCGCCCCAGGCTGGCTACGAACCGCAGGGCTATGCGCCGCAGGGCTATGCGCCGCCCGTCTACGTCCAGCCGGCCGTGGGCGCGGTGATCGAGTACCGCGACGCCCACGGCCGCCCCTACCAGCCGCCGCGCCATTCCCGCTGGGGTTATTGAAGCCTAGTACAGCAACCCGGAAATATCGAAACATGAAAGCGCGTCTTCGCACCCATGGCGGCGTTGCAAATCCTCGCGATAGCTACGGCTATCGCTGCGGTTTGCGCCTTGCCCTGGGCGCGAATCCATCGCTTTCATTGTGTTCCTCTACTCCCAGGTTGCCGTACTAGCCGAGCGTCCGCTGCCTGCCGCCCCGCTGCATCCGGGCAGACTGCGGCGAGCACCGGGCAGCTGCGCTGCTCTCACCGTCCGCGCAAGGCCGGCGGGCAGGCCACTAGAATCGGCGGTTTGCCCGCAGCGTGCCGCGCACCTGGGCAAACCGCCCCATTCCTTCGCTTTCCGGATCAGCCATGGCAACCATTCTCCAAACCCTTCCCGTCGGCCAGAAAGTGGGCATCGCCTTCTCCGGCGGCCTCGACACCAGCGCCGCGCTGCGCTGGATGAAGAACAAGGGCGCTCTCCCCTACGCCTACACGGCCAACCTGGGCCAGCCCGACGAGGACGACTACGACGCCATCCCGCGCAAGGCCATGGAATACGGCGCCGAAAAAGCCCGCCTGGTCGATTGCCGCACCCAGCTGGCGCACGAGGGCATCGCCGCCATCCAGGCCGGGGCGTTCCACGTCAGCACCGGCGGCATCGCCTACTTCAACACCACGCCACTGGGCCGCGCCGTGACCGGCACCATGCTGGTGGCGGCGATGAAGGAGGACGACGTGCACATCTGGGGCGACGGCTCGACCTTCAAGGGCAACGACATCGAGCGCTTCTACCGCTACGGCCTGCTCACCAACCCGCAGCTCAAGATCTACAAGCCCTGGCTGGACCAGTTGTTCATCGACGAGCTGGGCGGGCGCGCCGAGATGTCGGCCTTCATGACCCGCGAAGGCTTTGGCTACAAGATGAGCGCCGAGAAGGCCTACAGCACCGACAGCAACATGCTGGGCGCGACGCACGAGGCCAAGGATCTGGAATACCTGAGCAGCGGCATGCACATCGTCAACCCCATCATGGGCGTGGCGTTCTGGAAGCCCGAGGTGCAGGTCAAGGCCGAGGAAGTCTCGGTGACCTTCGAGGAAGGCCAGCCGGTGGCGCTCAACGGCCAGCATTTCGACGATCCGGTGGCGCTGTTCCTCGAAGCCAACCGCATCGGCGGCCGCCACGGCCTGGGCATGAGCGACCAGATCGAGAACCGCATCATCGAAGCCAAGAGCCGCGGCATCTACGAGGCACCGGGCATGGCGCTGCTGCACATTGCCTACGAGCGCCTGGTGACCGGCATCCACAACGAGGACACGATCGAGCAGTACCGCATCAACGGCCTGAAGCTCGGGCGCCTGCTGTACCAGGGCCGCTGGTTCGACCCGCAGGCCATCATGCTGCGCGAGAGCGCCCAGCGCTGGGTGGCGCGCGCCGTGACCGGCACCGTGACGCTGGAGCTGCGCCGCGGCAACGACTACTCGCTGCTCAACACCGAAAGCCCCAACCTGACCTATGCGCCCGAGCGCCTGTCGATGGAGAAGGTGGAGGACGCGCCGTTCTCGCCACTTGATCGCATCGGCCAGCTGACCATGCGCAACCTGGATCTGTCGGACACGCGCGACAAGCTGGGCGTGTACGCGCGTGCCGGCCTGCTGTCGCTGGGCGGCAATGCGGCGCTGGCGCAGCTCGAAGACGGCAGCGCCAAGAAGTAAGCATCAAATCGGCCTCCAGCGCTTGCCAGTCAAGCGTTGGCAGCTATCAAAAATATAACCGCCCTATGCGCAAGCAGGGCGGTTTTTTTCCGTCCACTGCGCCCATCCCCTGGCGCGCAATTCGCACGCCGGGCATGCGCCGCAGCCGTAGCCCCAGGGGTGCAGGCGCTCGCGCTGGCCCAGGTAGCAGGTGTGGGAATCGCGCCGGACCAGCTCGACCAATGCGCTGCCGCCCAGTTCGTGGGCCAGCGCCCAGGTGGCGGCCTTGTCGAGCCACATGAGCGGCGTCTCCAGCGTCAGCGGCCGGTCGATCCCCAGGCTCAGCGCCACCTGCAGGGCCTTGAGCGTGTTGTCGCGGCAGTCGGGATAGCCCGAGTAGTCGGTCTGCGACATGCCGCCCACCAGCACGTCCAGCCCGCGCCGGTAGGCCAGCGCCGCGGCCAGCGTGAAGAACAGCAGGTTGCGCCCCGGCACGAAAGTGTTGGGCAGGCCGTCGGCCTGCAGGGCGATGGCCACGTCCTCGGTCATGGCGCTGCCGCCCAGCTGCGCCAGCACGTCGACGTTCAGCAGATGGTCGTCGCCGAGCTGTCCCGGCCACGGCATGGCCCGCATCCCCTCGCGCAGCCGCGCGCGGCAGTCCAGCTCCACGCGGTGGCGCTGGCCGTAGTCGAAGCCGAGCGTCTCCACGTACGGATAGCGCGCCAGCGCCCAGGCCAGGCAGGTGGCCGAATCCTGGCCGCCGGACAGCAGCACCAGGGCGCGCCGGCTCATGCGGCCGCAGGCGCGGGCGGCGTGCGCATGGCGCGCACGATGGCCGCCAGCGCCACGCCGTAGGCGGGAACGAACAGCAGCAGGCTCACGGCCAGCTTGATGACGTAGTCCACCCAGGCGATCTCCACCCAGTGCGCGGCCATGAAGGCGTTGGGGCTGCGCCAGAAGGCGATGGAGAAGAACGCCGCCGTGTCCAGCGCCTGCCCGAACACCGAGGCCGCCGCGGGCGCCAGCCACCACGCGCGGCTTTGCTGGCGGATGCGGTCGAACACCTGGATGTCCAGCAGCTGCCCGAGCACGTAGGCCGCGAAGCTGGCGAAGGCGATGCGGAACACGAAGGTGTTGAATTCGCCCAGGGCATCCCAGCCGTTGAAGCGCCCCTCATGGAACAGCACGCCCACCACATACGACGCCAGCAGCGCCGGCAGCATGGCGCGGGTGATGACGCGGCGCGCCGGCGCCTTGCCGATCAGCCGCACCGTGAGGTCGGTGGCCAGGAAGATGAACGGGAAGCTGAACGCCCCCCAGGTGCTGTGAAAGCCCAGCAGGGTGATGGGCAGCTGCACCAGGTAGTTGCTGGCGATGACGATGGCGATGTGAAGCGCCACCAGCAGGGAGAGGTAAAGGGGCACGCGCGACGGCGGTGCCTGAAGCGATGTCATGGCAGTCCTTTTTGAATGGAACCTCTGCAATGCCTGGAGCGGAAAGCACGCGCTGCGGATCGGGATGGGATGCGAGGCGCAGGCCGCAGCGGTGGCCGGAGCCACCGCGAGGACTTGCAACGAAGCAGACCGCCCGAGTCCGCAGATGCGTGCGGCGCTACAGGTGTTGCAGAGGTT
The DNA here is from genome assembly GCF_039538025.1 of Comamonas faecalis. Classification (NCBI taxonomy): domain Bacteria; kingdom Pseudomonadati; phylum Pseudomonadota; class Betaproteobacteria; order Burkholderiales; family Comamonadaceae; genus Comamonas; species Comamonas faecalis. The sequence goes on along the minus strand of NZ_BAABBP010000011.1, from coordinate 7,351 downwards.
CCTCGATGGGGGCGAGGGAACCCATGTTGGCGGTATTGCCGGGGCGCGATTGTAGGCGCGTTTGCCATGCGCCTCTGGACGGCGCCCGCGCAGGCTCAATTTTCGAGCGTGATGTGGGCCTTGCGCGAAATCGCGCCGTACACCGAGATGTCGCTTTCGATGAGCGCCTGGAATTGCGCGGGCGTGCTGCCCACGGGGCCAAAGCCCATGCCCTGCAGGCGCGCATGCAGCTCCGGGCTGCGCACCGCCTTGGCGACCTCGGCGGACATGCGCTCCACCACCTCCCTGGGCGTCCCCGCCGGCGCCATCAGGCCGATCCAGGAGCTCTGCACGATGTCCGGGAAGCCGGATTCGGCCATGGTCGGCACGTCCGGGGCGCAGTCGCAGCGCCGGGGCAGGCTGACGGCCAGCACCTTGAGCTTGCCAGCCTTGACGTGAGGCATGCCGCCGCTGGCGGGATCGAAGAAGTAGTCCACCAAGCCGGCCATCAGGTCGGGCATGGCCTTGGCGCTGCCGGTATAGCCGACATGCACGGCCTTGAGGTCGGCGGACAGGGAAAACATGGCCCCCAGCAAATGGCCCGTGGACCCGGGCCCGGTGGAGGCGTAGCTGGGCTGCTTGCCGCGTGCCCAGGCCACGAACTCCGCCACGCTGTTCGCCGGCGTGGCAGGGCTGGCGAACAGGAACAGGGGAATGTTCACCATATGGCTCACGGCCGCCAGGTCGGTGGCCTTGTAGGGCAGGTTCTTGGCCAGCACCTGGTTGGTGGTGTACGCGGCCGGCACCACGCCGAAGGTGTAGCCGTCGGGCGCGGAACGCGCCAGCGCGGCGGTGGACACCGTGGTATTGGCGCCAGGCTTGTTCTCGACGACAACCGCCTGGCCCAGCGACTTGGCGGTGATCTCCATCAGCATGCGCGTGACGGTATCCACGGGGCCACCGGCCGCATACGGCACCAGCACCTTGACCGGCTTGGCCGGCCACTCGCCGGCCCACGCGGCGCCGCACAGCAGCGCTGCCATGGCCGCGCCCGCGAAAAGAGAAATGCCAGCGCGACGGCCGCGCAACGCACGATGACCCATGGTTATCTCCTCACGTCTTCATTGGAAATTCCGCCCGCCAGGCCTGCGGGCGCAGAACTGGCCGTGGCACCCGGCTGGCGCGCCAGCTCGTCGCGCAGCACGCGCTTGAGCACCTTGCCCGACGGGTTGCGCGGCAACGCCTCGCGCAGCTCCAGCTGCTTAGGCGTTTTGAATCCGCCCAGCCGGCCGGCGCAGTGCGCGCGCAGTTCGTCCAGCGTCAGGCCTGTGCCGGGGCGGAGCACCACCACGGCCGCGACACGCTCGCCCCAGCGCGCGTCGGGCACGCCGATCACAGCGGCCTCGGCCACCTGCGGCAGCTGGTGCAGCACGCGCTCGACCTCGGACGAGGCGATGTTCTCGCCGCCGCTGATGATCATGTCCTTCTTGCGGTCGGTGAGATACAGAAAGCCTTCCGCGTCCAGGTACCCGACGTCGCCGGTACGGAACCAGTCGCCAAAAAAGCTCGCCCGGGTCTTGGCCTCGTCGCGCCAATAGCCACGCGTCACCTTGGGGCCGCGCAGGCAGATCTCGCCTTCGCTGCCCGGCGGCAGCTGCTGCCCGGCATCGTCCATGATGGCCAGCTGGACATGGGCCAGGGCGCGCCCGGTGGAGCCGATCTTTTCGAGCTCGCGCCCGGCCTCCATCAGGGTGTCGCCCGAGCACGATTCGGTCAGGCCGTAGGCGTCGATGTAGCGGGCCCGGCGGAAAACGCCGGAGAACTCGCGGATGCGCTCCTCCGGCGTGCGCTCACCGCCGCCGATGACCCACTTCAGGCTGTCGAGCGCATGTGCCGAGCGCGCCGGGCTGGACAGGCAGCGGTTGAGCATGACCGGAGCCATCCAGGCCCCCGTGACCTGCTCGCGCTCGATCAGGGCCAACGCCCGCTCGGCATCGAAATCGCGCTCCAGCACCAGCGCGCCGCCGGCCAGCCACAGGGCCACGCCCGGCAGGTCGTAGGCGCCCACGTGGTACAGCGGCCCGACCACCAGCAGCCTGTCGTCGCGGCCGATGCCGAGCGCCGTGATGTGGTCCAGGCACTTCCAGGCCATGTTGCCGTAGGTATGCATCACCCCCTTGGGGCGGTCGGTCGTGCCGCTGGTGTACATCAGGCGGTACAGCGTGCCGGGGGTCGCGGCGTGGGGCGCGCTCGCCTGCGGCACGGCCTGCGGGTACAGCAGGCGGCTGTCGCCCTGCGCGGCGGCGTCCACCGGCACCGCGGCCAGGCCGGCCGGCACGCTCGCCTGCAGCTCTTCGTCCACGAACAGCAGCTTCACGCCCGCATGGCCGGCGATGTAGCCGACCTCCTCCGCCCCCAGCCGGTAGTTCACAGGCAGCAGCACGGCCCCCACATGGGCGACGGCCAGCGACAGTTCCAGGAACGCGGCGCTGTTCTTCATCAGCAAGGCGACCACGTCGCCAGCCGCCACGCCTTGCGCCTGCAGCATCGCGGCGGCATGCGCCACCCGCTGCTGCAGGTGCGCGTACGTCAGGCGCTGCCCCCCATACACGAGGGCCAGGCGTTCGGGCTGCGTGCGCGCCCACCAGGCGACGCTGGAAGTCACTGAAACCATGGGAATTTCCTTCTCAGTTATCCATAGCGTTGCGCGCTACCCGCATCGCATGAAACTGGCGCACCCCAAGCCAGGGCCGCCGTGCAAGGGCCGCCCCGCCGCACGGGCGGCGTCCCCCTTCCAGGGGGAAGACGCGAAGCGGCTCAGGGGGTGTTTCATTTCAGTAGCCCCTGGGCATCTTCAGCTCGTGGTTGGCCACGTAGTTCAGCAGCATCTCTTCGGAAACCGGCGCGAAGCGGAACAGGCGGCAGTCGCGCCACAGGCGCTCCACATGGAACTCCTTGGCATAGCCCATGCCGCCCATGGTCTGCATGGCGCGCTCGGTGGCGCGGGCCACGGCCTGGGCGGCGATCAGCTTGGCCGCGTTCGCCTCGTTGCTGTAGGGCAGGCCCATGTCGAAGTTGGTCGCGGCCTTGTAGTTCAGCAGGCGCGCGGACTGCACCTCCACATGGCACTGCGCCAGCGGAAACTGCAGGCCCTGGTAGGCGCTGATGGGGCGCTCGCCGAACACCTTGCGGTCGTTGGCATAGTCCACGGCCAGCTTGATGGCCAGTTCGCCCGTTCCGACCAGGCCCGCCGTGGTCACCATGCGCTCGGTGTTGAGCACGTCGAGCAGTTCGCGCCAGCCCTTGTGCAAGGTGCCGATGAGCTCGTCGGGCTCCACGCGCACGTCGTCGAAGAACACGCTGCTCGAATCCAGCGTGCAGGTGCCCAGCTTGTCGATGGGGGTGTGGGTCAGGCCTGCGCGCCGCACGTCGATCATGAACATGCTCAGGCCGTCGGTGCGGGACTCGGCGTCCTGCAGCTTCTTGGTGCGGGCAATCACGAGCATCTTGTCGGCCGACTCCACGCCGGTGATCCAGATCTTGCGGCCGTTCAGGCGCCAGCCGTCCCCGTCGGCGCTGGCGAAGGTCTTGATCTCCAGCGTGTTGGTGCCGGCGTCGGGCTCGGTCAGCGCCATGCAGAAGTTCATCTCGCCGCTGATGATCCTGGGCAGCAGCTCCCGCTTCATTTTCTCGTTGCCGAAGCGCGAGATCGACACGCCGCCGAAGATCGGGTTGATCATGAACAACTGGCCCACGGTGGAGCCGCCGCCGGTGGCCGACAGGGCTTCGACGATCAGCGTCATCTCCATCATGCCCAGGCCGCTGCCGCCATGCTCCTCGGGCAGGGCGACGCCGGCCAGGCCGGCCTCGCACACGGCCTTCCAGTACGTCTTGGGGAAGGCCTTGTCGGCGTCGTGCCTGCGCCAGTATTCCAAGCCGAAGCGCTCGCCGATCTGGCGGGCGGTCTCGATCATCATGCGCTGTTCATCGTTGAGTCGGAAGTCCATGGTGCTTGTCTCTCTCTTCGGTAGGTGCCCGGGCGCTGGCGCGGCGATCGCGCCGGGCGGGATTTACTCGGGCTGGATGCCGGCGCTCTTGGCCAGCGCCTTCCAGTGCGCGATGTCCTGCACCAGGAACTGCTGGGACTGGGCGGGGGTGTCGCCGACGGGCTCCAGCCCCTCGCTGCTCAGCCACTTGCGCATCTCGGGCGATTCCAGGATAGCGACCACCTCTTTGTTCAGGCGCTCCACCGTGGCGGCCGGGGTCTTGGCCGGCACGTACAGGCCGTACCAGACGGCGGCGTCGAAGCCCGGCACCCCCGCCTCGGCCACGGTCGGCATGCCGGGCCACAGGTCGGAGCGCCGGGCCGTGGTCAGGGCCAGGGCCTTCATCTTTCCGGCCTCGGCATACTTCCTGGCGGTGGACAGCGGGTCGATGACCATCTGCACCTCGTTGCCCATCAGGGCCGTCAGCGCGGCGCTCGCGCCCTTGTAGGGCACATGGGTGAGCGGCGCCTTGGCGGCCGCCTTGAAGTACTCGGAGGCGAAATGGACCGACGTCCCCATGCCCGGCGTCCCGAAGTTCACCTTGCCGGGGTTGGCCTTGGCATAGGCCACCAGCTCGCCCACGTTCTTCACGGGCAGGTCGTTGCTCACCAGCAGCGCGAACGGGCCGCGCACCACGGTGGTCACGGCCGCCAGGTCGCGCGTGACGTCGTAGGGCAGCCTGGCCTTGATGGCCGGTTCGGTGGCGATGGCGCCGCTGTGCAGCAACAGGGTACTGCCGTCGGCATCCGCGCGCACCGTGGCCTCGGTGCCGATGGCGCCGCCGGCGCCGGCCTTGTTGTCCACGATCACCTGGCGCCCCAGGCGTTCACCGAGCTGCTGGGCCAGCTTGCGCCCCAGGATGTCGGACGTGCCGCCGGCCGAGTACGGCACGATGATGCGCATCTGCTTGGACGCGGGAATATCCTGGGCGTGCGCCGGTGCGGCCCACAGCGCGACGGCGGCGGCCACCACGCCCATGCTCTTGCTGAAAAAAGTGCTCATGCTTGTCTCCTGCTTCGATGTGATGCGGCACCGGGTGCGATGGCACCTCTAGTCGTGCGCTTTCCCTGAAAAAAACTCCGTCCCTGCTCAGACTCAGATGTGCAAGGCCCTTCCGTAAGCCGCCAGCACGGCTTCGTGCATGGCCTCGCTCAAGGTGGGATGCGGGAACACGGTCTCCATCAGTTCGGCTTCCGTGGTTTCCAGCGTCGCCGCCAGCGTGTAGCCGTGCACCAGCTCGGTCGCCTCCGGGCCCACCAGGTGGGCGCCCAGCAGTTCTCCGGTGGCGGCATCGAACACGGTCTTGACGAAGCCGGCGGCCTCGTCGATGGCGATGGCCTTGCCGTTGCCCTCCAGCGGGAACCTGCCCACGCGCACCTCCCCGCCGCGCTGGCGCGCCTGCGCCTCGGTCAGGCCCACGCCGGCGCTTTGCGGATGGCCGTACACGCAGGCCGGGATGGGTGCGCGGTGCTGCGCCCCCTGGCGCAGGCCGGCGATGTGCTCCACGCAGGCGATGGCCTCATGGCTCGCCTTGTGCGCCAGCATGGGGGCGCCGGTGACGTCGCCGATGGCATGGATGCCGGGCTCGGCCGTCGCGCCCCAGTCTGCAACCCGGATCAGGCCTTGCTCCACGGCGACGCGTGTCCGCTCCAGCCCCAGGCCATCGACATTGCCGGCCAGGCCCACCGCCACCAGCACGCGCTCGGCCTGCAGCTGCTGCGCCGCCCCGCCCTGCTCCACCGTCAGGTGCACGCCGTCCGCCCGCACCTGCCCCTGCTGCAAACGGGCGCCGACCAGGAAGCGCACACCGTCCCTGGCCATGGCCTGCTGCACAAAGGCGCTCACCTCCTCGTCGCTGGCCGGCAGCACGCGCGGCGCGGCCTCGACCACGGTCACCTCGGTGCCCAGCGCGGCATAGAAGCTGGCGAACTCCATGCCGATGGCCCCGGCCCCCACCACCGCCAGCGAGCGGGGCAGCGACCGCGCGGACAGCGCGTCGCGGTAGCTCCACACGCGGTCGCCGTCGAACGGCAGCATGGGCAGCTCGCGCGCCCGCGCGCCGGTGGCGACGATGGTGCGGGCCGCCCGCAGCAGCTGCGGCCGGCCCTGGGCGCCGGCGACCCGCACCTGCCCCGCGGCCGGGATGCTGGCCGTGCCCATGAACACGCCGACGCCGGCTTTCCCGAGCAGGTGGGCCACGCCACGGTTGAGCCGCTGCGAGACCTGGCGCGAGCGCGCCACCAGCTTGCCGAAGTCCACCTCGGGCGCGGACACGGTGATGCCCAGGGCCCCGGCGTGGCGGATCCGGCGCAGGGTGTCGGCGGCATGCAGCAGCGCCTTGGTGGGAATGCAGCCCCAGTTCAGGCAGATGCCGCCCAGGCTCTCGCGCTCCACCAGCGCGGTGCGCAGGCCCAATTGCGCGGCACGCAGCGCGGCCACGTAGCCGCCGGGGCCGCCGCCGATGACGACAACGTCGAAGTCCTGTGTCTGCGCAGCCATCACGTCACCAGCAGTCCCATGGGTTGCGACAGGGCCTGCACCACCTGCTTGAGGAACCTCAGACCGGTGACGCCATCGAGCACGCGGTGGTCGGCGGACAGCACCATGCCCATCTCGCGGCGGATCTCGGGCTGGCCGTTCGCGCCGGGGCGGAACACCTCGCGGATGCTGCCGACGCCCAGGATCATCGACTGGCCCGGGTTGATGATGGAGGCCATGTAGGTCACGTCGTGCATGCCGGCGTTGGAGACGGTGATCGCCCCGCCCTGCATCTCGGCGGCGCTCAGGCGGCCGGCCTGGGCGCGGGCGATCAGCTCGCCCGCCTGCTGCGCAATGCCGCCCAGCGACTGCCGGCCAACGTCGCGCAGCACGGGCACCAGCAGGCCCTTGCCGGTGTCCACGGCCATGCCCACGTCGGAATGCGCCAGGCTCAGGATGCCCTCGTCCGTCCACACGCGGTTGACTTCCGGCATGGCCTGCAGCGCCTGGCCCACGGCTGCCAGCACGAAGTGGTTCAGGGTCAGCCTGCGGTGCGACTGCGCGGCATTGATCTGGGCGCGCAAGGCCAGCACGGCGCTCATCTCGGCCTCCACCGACAGGTAGAAGTGCGGCACCTGCTGCTTGGCCGCCGTCAGGCGCTGCGCCACGGTCTGTTCCAGCGGGGTCGGCGCGCGCAGCGTGCCCTGCGCGGCACTCGCCGGCGCCACCGCAGCCGGCGCGGGCCCCGGCCCGGCCTGCGCCTTGGCGAGCACGTCCCTGGCGCGGATGCGGCCGCGCGGGCCGGAACCCGCGACCGCGGCCAGGTCCACGCCCTGCCCGGCCGCCAG